>NZ_JBSHAM010000157.1:0-12679 GCF_053611505.1 Amycolatopsis sp. NPDC054798
GAATCAGATTCCCTCAAGGAGCCCTTCACGGACCGGGGTGGTCGTGAGGGGAACCCTGAGGGAATCCAAGTCCGTGAAGGTGGCCCTCACGGAAGTTGGTCAGGGGGCGGCGGAGCGGGCTGGTGCGGGGATGCGCAGTGATCGGGTGCCTAGGCCGGTCGGGCCGGGATCGAGGCGGGGCTGTGCGCCTAGCGGAGTGGGTGGAGTGCCGGTGCAGCCTGGGTGTTCCAGTGCTTTGGCGAAGGCGGCGACGGGGGGTTCTCCGGGGTCGCTTGGCTGGGAGCGGACGGGTGTGCGGGTCTCTCGGACTCGGTCCAGTTCCGCGTCTGTGTACCGGTCGCATTCGTGGTGCCAGTGCGCGATCCCGGTCATGAAGTTCTTCAGCAGGTCCGCATAGTCGGTGAGGGTTTGCCGGGCATCCGCGTCCAAGCCGTAGTCGGCGAACAGGCCGGGCAGTCCGACGTCCACGGCGTGCCGGAACTCGGCCAGTCTTGCTTCTGCGAGATCGGCGACGATGTGCAGTGCTCGGTCTTGGTCGACGTCCAGGAAAGAGCGGACTACCAGCACTGCGTTGTGCAGTGCGCCTTCGTACTCGATTTCCTTGCGGTAGGAGAACAAATCGTTGACGAGCCAGGCGTAGTCGGCGGCGGAGTCTTCCAGTGCTTCGATGACTCGGTTCCGGTGGATTTCCGGGGGCACGGTACGGCTGGTGGTCAGTCGGCAGATGCTCGTCACGAGGTCGGAGCCGAAGGCTTTGCGGCGCATTTCCACGTAGTCGATCGGGTCCGGGATGCGGTTTTGGGCCTGGTTGCCCAGTTCCCACACCCAGGCGTCGAGCATGGTCTCGACGGTGCGGCGGAAGGTCTGGCGTTCGGCCGGGTTCAGCGGGCCGATGGTGCGGTTCCACAGGTCGGCCAAGCCGGTTTCCAGTGCGGTCTGTGGCGGAGGCGAGGGGGTGCCGTCCGTGGGGAGGAAGAGTTTGAGGCGTTCGGTGGTCAGTTTGGCTGCGGGCAGGTCGTTGGCGAGGACCTCCGCGTAGTAGTCGTCGGCGTAGGTGCCCCAGGTGAGCCAGTCGATGGTGAGGGACAGTTGTTCCGGGGACGCGTCGGGGCAGATGCCTGCGGCGGCCAGTGGTATGTCAGTCGCGCGCAGGCGGGTGGCGTCCCAGATTTGTTCGGACAGGATGCCTGTTCGCTGCGGCCAGGCGGTGATTTTCTTGTGCTCGGCGGCCAGATGAGGGTTGAGGCGCAACGGGAACGGCAAGGGCAGCGAGGGCGGGGCGACTGGGCCGACCTGTTCGTAGGGCTGGTGCGTGAAAGCTCGCGCGCGTTGCGGTGCGGTGGTGGCGACGGAGCGGAAAATCCGGGCTGCGGAGGTGCCGAGGCCGGACGGGCCGCCTAGCAGTTCTGGGCCGCCGCGAGCGTCTAGGGCGCCTTTGTTCATGTAGCGGCTCGAGCGCAGGTGCCATTCGTGTCCGCCGGATTGCCAGTCTTGCAGGCCTTTGACGTATGCGAAGGTTTCGGCTCGTCCGGCTGGGTGCACGCCGTGTTCGTCGAACAGGGCGGGGACTTCGGTGAGGGCAGTGTGTTCGAATTGGTGCAGGCGCGAGGTTAGCAGGTCGTTCACGGCGTCTGCGGCTTCTTGAGTGGTGCAGCCTAGGAACTTCTCGAAAACCAGGACGCTGTTGGAAAGTTCGCCCTCGTCTTCGACTTCCCGTTGGTAGGAGAACAGGTCGTTGCGGAGGTGGACGGCGTCGGCGAAGCAGTCGCGCAGAACCTCCATGGGGCGTTTCGCTGCGATTTCGTCCGGGACTTCGGCGTTCACGGAATGTTCGATCAGGTTCGCGGACCAGGGTGCGCCGCCGACTTTGCGGCGCATGGCGACGTATTCGATGGGGTTCGCGACCCGGCTTTCGTTGATGTTGGCCAGTTCCCAGAGGGATTCGTCGAGGAGGTTGCGGGTGCTTTCGCGGAAACGTCGCCGCCAGCCTGCGGAACGGTGGGGGACGGTGCGGTTCCACAGGTCCGTCAGGCCGCGTTCGACGGGGTTCTCCGGAGTTTCGGTGATCGCGCCTTCGGCGGGCATGAAGCGAGCGAGCCGGTCCAGGTAAGCGCGCGCGTGCTCGATGTCGCCGGTGCGTTTGAACAGTTCCAGGAAATGGTCGTCGAAGTAGAAGACCCAGACATACCAGTCGGTGACGAGATCGAGTTCCCGCGGAGCGGCGTCGGGATGGGTGTAGGAGCACAGCAGCGCGTAGTCGTGGGAGTCGAGGTCGTGCTCGTTCCAGATGACGGTGCCGTGCTGGGGCACGTCGATCATGTCCATGGTGTACGCCCACGCCTTGCTGTGCTTCCGCGCACCGTCGAGGTGCGGGTTCAGCCGGGCCGGGTACGACAGATAGAACTCGGGCAGGACGAACGGCTGCACGCGTACTCCCCTTGCCTTCGCAGATGCCGACTCCACGAGGCAAACAGACCGCACCGGCGCGCCGGAAGCCCCGCCACTCTGGCGATCCGGGGGATCGCCCGTGCGGCCCAGCGGAGCCTGGCGCGAGGTCTCCGCTGCGTGCTGCCGCGTCGCTCGTCGGTGAAGGGCGCGCCGACATCCGGGTGCGGACGCGGTGACCGGGCTCAAGCAAGGGGTCGAGGTCGTGTCAACAGCTTCTTGCAACGTGTGCAAATGAGAGTATCCTCAGATTTTCACACGATGGCAAAGCGGCCTGGATCCCAGTGGCGGCCCTCTTCGAGAAGCTTCGGCGCGCGGCAGCGAGAGCAGCCGCGTGCGGGCCGTTGTGCCCAGGAAAGGGGAGCCGCCGAGCAGGTCGCGGCGCTGTCCCGTCCTAGGAGTGACGCTCATGTCGCCTGGTCCCCTGGCTTTCCCTCCTCGCTCTGGTCCACGACGGCGCGGCGCGCTGATCGCGGCAGTCGTGCTCGGCGCTGCTGTCGCGGCCGCCCTTCCGCAAGCCGCTGCCGCGGCGACCACCTCCGGCGGAGTGCTTTACCGGCCCAGCACCGCCAGCGGTTCCACTGAAGACGCCAGCTATCCGCGAGTCATCCGCCTCGAGCACAACGGCAGCGCCAACGGCACGCTGCTGGCGACGTTCTCCCATTCCGGCACCGGCGTCGGAAAGGCGAACTTCCCGATCTACCGCTCGACCGACAACGGCGTGACCTGGACGTCTTCGCCGATCAGCACGGTCACTGACACCCAGCACGGCTGGGACCTCGACGGCCCGACGCTCTACGAACTGCCGCGCGCCTTGGGGTCGCTGCCGGCCGGCACGCTGCTCGCCGCGGGCACCGCCTGGAACCACGGCGACTACACCCAGCAGGCGGTCGAGGTTTTCGCGTCCACCGACCAGGGCAAGAGCTGGACCTACCGCAGTTCGTGCGCGGCCGAGTCCGGCATGGCCAACACGATCGGCCACGGCATCTGGGAGCCGGAGTTCGAGACCACCAGCCACGGACTCGTCTGCTACTTCTCCGACGAACGCCCGTCAGCGAACGGTTACGCCCAGGTTCTCGCACACACCGTCTCCGCCGACGGCGGCCTGACCTGGGGCAACGAGGTCTACGACGTCGCGGTGCGCAACGGCGTCGACCGGCCGGGGATGGCGACCGTCGTCCCGTTGCCCAACGGCTCCTACGCGATGACCTACGAGGACTGCAAAGCCGGCGCCGACCCGGACCAGGCCTGCGACGTCTACCTCAAGACATCCGCCGACGCCGAATCGTGGAACCCCGGCAGTCTCGGCACCCGGATCGAGACCGCCGATCACCGGTTCCTGCTGCACACGCCGTACCTGACGTGGTCGCCTGCGGGCGGCGCGAACGGCACCCTCATCGCGTCCGGGCAGCGGGTCGTCGCCGGCACTGACGGTTCTCTCGCGATCCAGCCGGAGGACGGGCACGTGCTGTTCGTGAACCGGAACCTCGGATCCGGCCCCTGGCAGGAGATCACCACACCGGTGACGACCGCACCGACCGGCGGCTACAACGCGGGCGAGACGGCCTGCGCCGGGTACAGCTCTCCGCTGCTCGCCGCGTCGTCCGGCAACACTTTCCTGATGCTCGCGGGCACGCATCTGTCCACCGGCAAATGCGAAACTGCCTTCGGCACGGCCACGCTGCCGAATGCGCAGGGCCAGATCACCGGCCCCGGCACCACCGGCAAATGCGTCGACGTGAACACCAACACGTCGGTCAACGGCAACGCGGTCCAGCTCTACACCTGCGGCGTCGCGACGGGACAGCAGTGGTCGCTGGAAACCGACGGCACGATCCGCGCCTTCGACAAGTGCCTCAACATCGTCGGCGGCAGCACCGCCAACTTCGCCAAGGTGGAGCTTCGCGACTGCCTCGGCACGCCTGCGCAACAGTGGCAGGCCCGTACGGACGGTTCGATCTACAACCCGCAGTCGGGTCGTTGCCTCGACGATCCGCAGGCGCAGACTGCGGACGGAACGCAGCTTCAGATCTATGACTGCAACGGGCTGTTCACCCAGTCCTGGCACGTTCCAGCTTGAGTAGAAAGGGCGGCCAGCTCAGCTGGCCGCCCTTTCCGTGAACGGTCAATCCCGCGCGCCGCGCCGGTTCAATTCCTCCACCACCGCAGTGTCCACAAAGGTCCGCGCTGCCGTCCGGCCTTCAACCTCCAGCCACAGATGCAGCCGCGCCGGGCCGCCCGGTGCCGGGACAGTCAGCGGGAACGCGTCGCTGAGCTGGAACGGTTTCGCTTGCGCGGCAATGGAATTCATCGCGGCGGGAAGGTTGCGTGAACCAGCGGTGCCCCACGCCGCGTGCAGCGTTCCCGCGATCGGCTCCTGCCCGGTGTGCGAGATGTGCACGTCCAGGGTCAACGGTTCCGAGGGGACCGGCAGGTCGGCGCCTGCGTGCGCGGGCACGAGGTCGACGACCAGCGTGGTTGGCGCGAAGGCGTCGGCCGGGTCGAGGCCGCCCCAGTCCTTGGGCCGCCGGTGCGCGTCCAGCAGGCCGGCCATTTCGTGTTCCACGTCGGTCAGTTCGGTGTAGATGTAGCCGGAAAACCGGTCGTGCCTGCGGATTTCCTGCGTCTGCCAGCGCACGTGCCACGCCCGCTCCAGGCTGGTGAACCCGGCGCCGTACTCGCTGTTCAGCACCGGCACGCCCGAGCGCGGGAAACCGGCCGAACCGTAGAACGATTTGTCGACGAGGAAATCGGACCGGAGTTTGACCTCGAAGGACTCCCGTTCGCCGGACGCGAGCGCGGCGAGGTTTTCCGCCCAGCGGCGCGGGTCCTCGTCGTAGTAGTGCCAGTCGACCAGATCCGTTTTCACGTGCGCCCAGCCGGAATTCTCCACGATCGGCCGAGTGTCGTCGAGCGAGCGCAGGAGGTCGTAGGCGTGTTCGGCCGCGGCTGCGCGCTCCGGGCTGCCGGGGATGTCCCAGTCCAGGCCCCATTCTTCGTTGTACAGCCCCCAGATCACGATCGAGGGGTGGTTGCCGTCGCGGCGCACGAGGCCGGGCAGCTGTGCCTCGAACGCGGCGGCCGCGTCCGGGCTGAACCGGCTCGGGCCCGGCGGTTCCGCCCAGACGAGCATCCCGATCCGGTCCGCGTGGTCGAGCCAGCGTGGTTCCTCGGCCTTGAGATGCTTGCGCACCAGCGAAAAACCGAGCTGCCTCGCCAGTTCGAGGTCACGGATCAACGCTTCGTCGTCCGGTGCGGTGAGCCCGCTCTCCGGCCAGTAACCCTGGTCGAGCACGCCGCGCACGTACAGCCGTTCTCCGTTGAGATACAACGCTTCATCGCGGGTTTCGATCCGGCGCAACCCGCCGGTCACGGTCAGTCGGTCGGCGTATTCGCCCTCGCCCACAGTCAGCGCGATGGAGTAGAGGTGCGGCGATTCCGGGCTCCACAGCTGCGGGTCGGGAACTTCCAGCCGTCCGGAGAACTGCCCGTCGCGCACCGAAAGGACAGTCTCGCGGCCTTCGAGCTGAGCGACCACGACAGCAGTATCGGGAGCGTCGCCAGCGAGTTCACCGGTGATGTCGAAGCCGGTCAGCGAATCGCCGCGCACGGAAACTTCGGCGGCGTAGGTGCGTCCGCGGGCCTCCAGCCAGACGCTCTGCCAGATCCCGGACGTCGGCGTGAACGAAACGCCGTCGTAGTCGTCGCGCGGGATCGAACGCTGTTTGCCGTGCGGGATTTCGCGTTTGTCCGCCGGTGCCTCGACTTCGACGGTCAGCTCGGCGGGACGGCCGGGCTCGAGCACCTCGGTGACGTCGAACTCGAACGAACTGTAGCCGCCGACGTGCGAGCCGATCGGCACGCCGTCGATCGAGACGACAGTCTCGTGATGCACGGCGCCGAAGCACAGCACCACCCGTCGTCCCGCCCACTCCGGCGGAACTGTGACCGTGCGCGCATAGACCGCGTGCGGCAGCCAGGTCCGCTGCACCCCGGAAGCCTCGGTCTCCCAGGCGAACGGGACGACGATCGACTCGGGAGCCCCGTCGTCCGCGGTGAACCGCCAGCGGCCGTTGAGGCTCAGCCACCGTGCGGACCGATCTCGGTCGGGGCGCGGGTATCCGGGCCGGGGAACCGCCTCTTCGGCGCGCGGGTCGGCGGCGTTCTCGGCAATCGTCATGGTGTGTCAGCCCTTTACGCTTCCGGCGAGGATGCCGTTGATGAAATGCTTCTGCAGCACGATGAACAGGATCAGGAGAGGGACGAGCGCGATCGACGCGGCGGCGAGCAGTTCGCCGGTGACGGTCGCGTAATCGGAGCCCACCCGGTTGCCCGAGATGTTCTGGGCGAGCGTCGAGAGGACGACCTGGAGCGTGGCCATCCGGCTGGAGCTGGCCGCGACGACCGGCCACACGAAATCGTTGTAGATGTTCATGATCGTCAGCACGCCCAGCCCGGCGAGACCCGGCCGGATCGCCGGGACGACCACCCGCCAGAAGATGCCGAACTCGCCGCAGCCGTCCACCCTGGCCGCGTCGAGCAGTTCGTCCGGCACCGCCGCGATCACCTGGCGCATCCAGAAGATCGCGAACGCGTCGACCGAACCGGGCAGGATCAGCGCCTGATAGGTGTTGACCCAGTTGAGCTCCTTCATCTCCAGCAGCAGCGGGATGACGAGCACGATCGTCGGCAGCATCAAGGTGAGCAGCACCGCGCCGAAGATCAGGTTCCGGCCCGCGAAGCGGTACTTCGCGAACGCGTAAGCCGCCAGCGGCGCGCAGAACATCGTGATCGCGCCCTTCACTGCGAGCACGATGCCGGTGTTGAGAAACCCGCTGCCGATCGGAACGTCCTGGAACATCCCGCGGAAATTGGCGAGGGTGAACGTCGCCGGGTCGAACCCGAGCGGATGGCGGATGATGTCGCCCGCCGGTTTGAACGAGGAGAGGATCGCCCACGCCACCGGCGCGAGCAGAGCGACGGTCAGCACGAGCAGGAACGCGTGCGAGCCGAGCAGCGGGCGGGACCTCCGCCGCCCCCGGACGTCGAGGGTGGTCATGTCAGTCCTCCGCTCGCAGCAGCCGCACGAAAAGCAGCGACACCGCCATCACGACGATCACCAGGAGGAACGAGTTCGCCGCCCCGGTGCCGAGATCCGCGCGGGTGATGTGGTTGTAGAGGTACAGCCCGGCCGTGGTGGTCGAGGTGTACGGCCCGCCCTTGGTCGCCACGTACGGTTCGGCGAACATCTGGAACACCGCCAGGGTCTGCAAAACGAGGCAGAACATCAGCGACCGGCGCAGCAGCGGAACCGTGATCGACCACAGCTGCCGCATCCGGCCCGCCCCGTCGAGCGAAGCCGCCTCGTACAGGCCGCGGTCGATCTGCTGGAGTCCGGAAAGGACGATCAGCACGACGAACCCGGTGGTCTTCCAGAGAAACAGCAACGCGAGCGTCGGCTTCGCCCACCCGCTCGTGACGAGCCAGCCGACCGGCGGCAGCCCGACCGCGCCGAGCATCGCGTTCACCGCGCCGTTGTCCTGGTCGAACAGCACGATCCAGATCTGCGCGACCGCGACCAGCGGGGTCACGAACGGCACGACGAACGCGACCCGGTAGAACCCGCGCAGCCGCTTGATCGCGTTGAGCAGCACCGCCACGAGCACCGCGAGCACCATCTGCACCGGGACGATCAGCAGCCACAGCACCCCGGAGTTGCCGAGCGACGACCAGAAACCGCTGCTGGTCAGCAGATACCGGTAGTTGTCGAGACCGATCCAGTGCGCGGCACCGGATCCGTGCCAGTCAGTGAAGCTCAGACGCAGCGTGAAGAACAACGGATAGACGCTGAAAGCCAGGAAGATCAGTACAAACGGCAGCACGAAGACGTACGGCGCGAGGCGGCGGCGCCACGACGAGGCACGCCGCCGCGGTTTTCCGGTACGCGGCTCGACGGACGGAGACGGTTCCCGTAAAACCTTCGCCTCAGCGGTAACGGAGCGAGTGGTCATTTGCGGTCGATCAGGTTGGTCTGGATGTCTTTGCCCGCCTTGTCGATAACCTGCTGCGGGGTAAGGGTTCCGTCCAGCATCTTCTGCAGATCGGTGCCGAGGTAGTCGACCGCACCGGACCACCAGGCCGGGATCGGCGCTCCGCCGGGGATTTCGCGGCCCGCTTCGACGGCGGTCTTCCAGAGGTCCTGACCGCCCATCGCGTCGATCGGCCGGAACAGCGGTTTCGCCGGATCGGCTGCGGGCAGGTAGGCCGGGACCGACGTGTTCAGGCCGCCCGGATAAACCGCGTTCGGCCCGTAGACCCCGGTGTAACCAGCTTGGTCGAACATCAGGAAGCGGTAGAACAGCCAGGACAGCTGCGGGTTCTTGGCGTCCTTGGGAATGACGAACGACGAGCCGCCCATCGCGCCGCTGCGCGCGCCGCCAGCGGTCCACGCGGGCAACGGCATCGCCCGCCAGTCGCCCTTCGTCGCGGTCAGCTGCTGCTGCGGGGCGAAGTCGAACCAGATCGCCCACGGGTAGAAGACCTCGTTGCCGGAGTCGAGCGCGCTGACGTCGCTGGGCTTGAGGTACTCCGCGCGGGTGCCGAGCCCTTCCTTGCGGACGGTGTCGAGCCAGGTCAGGATCTGGTGGTAGGGCGCGGAATTCAGCCGCAGCGCGCCGTCCGGGCCGGCGAGGCCGGTGCCGAACTGGCTGGCGAACATCTCGAGCTGGAGCTGGCTGTTGAAGGCGTCCTGCTCCAGGTGGATCGGCTTCGCGCCGGGCTTGAACTGCTGGTACTTCTTCGCCGCGGCGAGCAGATCGGCGTAGGTCTTGATGCCGTCCGGGTCGATCCCGGCCGCGCTCAGCGCTTTCGCGTTGTAGAACAGCAGCCCGGGGTCGAGGTCGAAGGGCACGCCGTAAATGCCGCCGTTGACGGTGTTGACGTCGACCTTCTGCTTGGCGATGTCCTTGGTGTAGGGCGCGAGCACGTCCTTGAGATTCCACAGGTGGCTGACGTAGCCGCCGACCTTGGCGTCGTCGAGGAACACGCCGTCGGGCACGTCGGTGCCGGTGATCAGCGTGTTCTGGAGCTTGCCCGCGATGTCGACGGCCTCGTGCTTGACCGTGACGCCGGGGTATTTCGCGGTGAACTTCTTGATCGCGGCGTCGAAGACCTTGTACAGATCGCCCGAGCGGTCCCAGATCGTGATTTCGCCTTTCGGCGCGTCTTCGGCCGGAGCCTGCAGCACGGCGTTGTCCGCCGCCGAGCCGCCGGAGCTGATGTCCGGGCCGCAGGCGGTCAGCCCGGCGGTGAGCAGGGCCGCGGCAGCGACGGCACCGGCGCGGGCGCGGAGGCGGGCGGTCCGTCCGCTCCGTCGGAGAGTGGGGTTCATGGCACTCCTTTGTGCGGGACGGTGGCAGCGCGGCGAGGCGTGCCGCGGATTTGCCAACGTAGGCAAACTGTACGACATGCTTGCACACGTTGCAAAAGGTAGGATGACTTCCGGGCGGAAGGAGTTTCATGGCGGCGACGTTGCGGGACGTGGCGGATCGGGCACAGGTTTCCGTGCGGACGGTGTCGAACGTCGTCAGCGGGTACGAGCACGTCAGCGCGAAGATGCGCCAGCGCGTGCTGCGGGCCATCGACGAACTCGGCTACATCCCGAACCCGGTCGCCCGCACGCTGCGCACCGGCAAAACCGGGCTGCTCTCGCTGGTGGTGCCCGAGATCGACGTGCCGTACTTCAGCCAGCTCGCCCGCGAGGTCATCGACGCCGCCGGGAGCCTCGGCTTCCAGGTGATGATCGACCAGACCGGGCACGACCACGAGCGCGAACGCCAGCTGCTGCGCGGCGGTGGCAGGCGCAATCTGTTCGACGGCATGCTGTTCGCGCCGCTCGCGACGAGCGAGGAACTGTGCGATGTGGACCCGGCGCGCTCGTCGCCGCTGATCCTGCTCGGCGAGCACGTCTTCGACGGCCGCTTCGACCACGTGGCGATCGACAACGTCGTAGCGGCGCACGACGCGACGACGCATCTGCTCGACTGCGGCCGCACTCGCATCGCGGCGATCGGCGCCCAGCCGAAGGAGACGTACTCGACGCCGTTGCAGCGCACGGAGGGATTCCGCAAAGCGCTCGACGAGCACGGTCTGGAGCCGGTGAACGCGTTGCAGGCCACGGCTGCCCACTACGGCCGGGCGGACGGGTACGCGGCGACGGCGTCACTGCTTCGCGAATCTCCTTGCCCGGACGCCATTTTCTGCTACTCCGACCTGCTCGCGATGGGCGCGATCCGAGCCGTGTTCGACGCGGGCCTGCGTGTCCCGGAGGACGTGGCGATCATCGGCATCGACGACATCGAGGAAGGTCGCTATTCCCGTCCGTCCTTGAGCACGGTCTCGCTGGACACCCCGTTCATCGCCCGCACCGCGGTGTCCCGGCTCGCCGCCCGCATCGAGAACCCGGGGCTGCCCGCCGAGGAGTTCGTCGCGCCGCACACAGTGCTGGCCAGGGAGAGCACGGAATCGGGCCCGGCCGGCGACGGTGTGTGAAGATGCGGGGATGAGCGAAGAACCCCGCGTTTCCCGCAACGACAAAGAAAACCGCTACGAAGTGTATGCGGACGGCAAGCTCGCCGGCTTCGCGGAATTCACCCCGAAAGACACCGAAACCGTTTTCACCCACACTGAAATCGGCGACGAGTTCGGCGGCCGCGGTCTCGGCAAGGTGCTGGCGAAGGCCGCGCTGGACGACGTCGTGGCGCGCGGCGGCGTGATCGTCCCGGTGTGCCCCTTCATCGCCGGGTACCTGCGCAAGAACGAGGGCTACGCCGAGCACGTCCGGTGGCCCGGACAGCGCTGAGGCAGGCCAGGGGTGCCGTTCGGGTTATTCCAGGTGGTCCGAACGGCGCAACCATGTCCGATTAGTCGGCATTTTTTGGTTATTAACCAACCTTCGTCGGTTTCGCGTTGGTTGCCGGGCAACAAAAGTGTGGGGCGTCCCACCGGTCGGTTCAGCCCACCTGATCAGCCCACCTGGAGGAAGATCGATGACTTCCCGGAAGACGCTCGTCGCGGGATTCACCGCACTGTCGGCCGCGGCGTTGACCGCGGGCATGTGCGTGAACGCCGCCTCGGCAAGCCCGATGGCGTTCGCCCAGATGCAGGCACAGGCGATCACCCAGGCGACGCAGGTCGCCGACACGCTCGGCGCCGGAAACGGCGGTATTTACCTCGAACGCGGCAAGGCGGTCCTGAACGTGACCGACGCCGCGGCGCAGGAGAAGGCTGAAGCAGCCGGCTTCGCGACGAAGCTCGTGAAGCACAGCTTCACCGCCCTCACCGGCGCGAAGAACCAGATGGACACGGTGAAGAACGTGCCGCAGACGTCGTGGGGCATCGACACCAAGACCAACCAGGTCGTGGTGAAGATCTACGACTCGGCCTCGCAGGCCACGAAGGACAAGGTCACCGCAGCCGCGGCGAAACTGGGCGACGCGGCGCGCGTCGAGCACCGCTCGGGCAAGCTGTCCACCTACATCTCTGACGGCGACTCGATCAACAACGGCCAGTTCACCTGCTCCCTCGGCTTCAACGTGACCAAGGGCGGCCAGCCGTACATGCTGACCGCGGGCCACTGCACCAACGAGGGCGGCACCTGGTCCGGCGGCGACGTCTCGGGAGCCCAGGTCGTGGAAAGCGACTGCCCCGGAGCCGACTCCGGCCTCCTGACCCGCCCGAACGGCACCGGCCCCGGCGCGATCAACACCGGCCAGCAGATCACCAGCGCCGGCACCCCGACCGTGGGCGAGCAGATCGAAAAAATGGGCCAGACCACCGGCGGCGGCAGCGGCCAGGTCACCTCGGTAGACGAGTCGGTGAACTTCGACGTCGGCGTCCTGAACCACGAGTTCGGCACCACCGCCCACACCGACCACGGCGACTCCGGCGGCCCGGCCTACGACGGAGACAAGGGTCTGGGCACCCTCTCCGGCGGCGACACCCAGACCAGCTACTTCTACCCGCTGACCCTGGAACTCCAGTCCTACGGCCTCGAACTCGCCTGAGGCAATCAGCTACCCGGCCCGCCGTCCCTTTCCCGGGGCGGCGGGCCTCCTTTTTGGGCAACTCGCGCCCGGAACCCGCACACTGCGGTCCGTGAAGGGCACCTTGAGGGAATCAGATTCCCTCAAGGAGCCCTTCACGGACCGGGGTGGTCGTGAGGGGAACCCTGAGG
>NZ_JBSHAM010000158.1:0-12467 GCF_053611505.1 Amycolatopsis sp. NPDC054798
CCGCAGGCCCCTCCCGCCGCTCCGCCCAAACGTCGGCTAAAAGCGATCCCGCACGCGACGGCGAAGCCGGCGCCATCAAACACAGTTCTGCCGCACCGTCAAAGCCTGCAGGACCGAATATCCGACGCCAACACAGCCTTGGCCCCAGTCTCGGCCAGCTCGTCCATGATCCGGTTGACTTCCTTGCGCGGCACCATCGCCCGCACCGCGACCCACTTCTCGTCCGCCAACGGTGCCACCGTCGGCGACTCCAGCCCCGGCGTGATCGAAATAGCCCGATCAAGAATCTCCCGCGGGCAGTCATAATCCAGCATCATGTAGTGCTGCGCGAAAACAACCCCCTGCAACCGAGCCGCCAACTGCGACTTGGCCCGCGACCCTTCACTCCCGGCCCGCTGCAGCAACACCGCTTCCGACGCGCAGATCGGCTCCCCGAACGCCACCAGATTGTGCTGCCGCAGCGACCTTCCGGACTCGACCACGTCCGCGATGGCGTCCGCGACCCCGAGCTGGATCGAGATTTCCACCGCGCCGTCGAGCCGGATCACCTCGGCCTCGACGCCGTGCCGGGCGAGGTCGTCCCGGACCAGCCGCGGGTACGAGGTGGCGAGCCGCTTTCCGTGCAGGTCGGCCGGTTTCCAGTCCCGTCCGGCGGGGGCGGCATACCGGAACGTCGACGCTCCGAACCCGAGCGCGAGCACCTCGTCGACCGGGGCTCCCGAGTCGAGCGCGAGGTCGCGGCCGGTGATGCCGAGGTCGAGTTCGCCGGAGCCGACGTAGATGGCGATGTCCTTGGGGCGGAGGAAGAAGAACTCGACCTCGTTGACCGGGTCCAGGACGGTCAGGTCCTTGCCGTCATGTCGCTTGCGGTAGCCCGCCTCGGAAAGCATCTCCGCCGAAGCGGCGGCGAGGGCTCCCTTGTTCGGCACGGCAACACGCAGCATTTCGGTCTCTCCTCGGTCTCCGGTGCGCGAGCGCGTCACAGGTAGCGGTACACGTCCTCGGTCGAGATTCCCCGGCCGAGCATGAGCACCTGCACCCGGTACAGCAGCTGCGAGATCTCTTCCGACAGCCGCTCGTCGGATTCGTGCTCGGCGGCGATCCACACCTCGCCCGCCTCTTCGAGCACCTTCTTGCCTTGTGCGTGCACCCCGGCGTCCAGTGCGGCGACGGTGCCGGACCCGTCGGGACGGGTACGCGCGCGCTCGGCAAGCTCCGCGAACAGCTCATCGAAGGTCTTCACGGGGCCGAATCCTTTCATCCCGCCCTCGTTCGCGCCGTTCCGGGTGACCCGGAAGCCGCCGAGGTCACAGCGACGGCAGCAGCGCGGCCAGTTCGGGAACGCCGACACCGGCCAGCGACGTGCGGAACACCCGGCGCGGGCCGTCCGGGACGGACACGTCGTTGGGCACCACGAGCACCGCGCAGCCTGCGCGTTCGGCCGATTCCGCGCCCGGCGGCGAGTCCTCGACGGCGACGCACCGCTGCGGTGCCACTCCCAGCAGTTCGGCGGCCTTCAGATAGGGCCGAGGGAGGGGTTTGTTCTCGCCGTCGACCTCGTCGCCGCAGACCGTGACGTCGAAGAATTCCCGCCCGATCGTGTCGAGCGCGAGTTCGGTCAGCGCCCGTTCGGTGGAGGTGACCAGCGCGGACTTGAGCCCGGCGGCGCGGACCGCGGCCAGCGCCTCGCGCGCGCCCGGACGCCACGGCAGCGCGTCGTCGAACAGCCCGGCGGTGCGGCGGCGGATCCACTCCCCCGTTTCCGCGACCGACTCCGGCGTGACCGGGCGGCCGGTCTGCTCCAGCAGCACGGTGGCGGTGGCGTCCATGTTGGACCCCACGAGCGTCATCCGGATTTCCTCCGAAAGCGTGCCGCCGAGCGCCTCGGCGGCCTCGTAGAGCGCGACGTCCCACAGTTTCTCGGAATCGACGAGGGTGCCGTCCATGTCCCAGAGGACAGCCGCCAATCCGTCCGAAGAGGACGGTGCAGTCACAGTTTCTCCTTGTCCGGTGCCGCACCCCGGCCGGGCGCGCTCCCCTCCAGCGTCCCACGCGGGCCGCCGTGAGCGGGGCCACACCTGCCCTGTGACACGCGGGGGCGGACACGCTGCGCAGCGTAGGTGGCAGAGGCCGTAGGCTGGTCAGGTGAGTGAGCCTGTCGACGACACCCCGCGGCCCGGCGACCCGGAGCAGGACCGCACCGATGCCCAGCGCCCGATCATGATTTTGGCCTTCGAAGGCTGGAACGACGCGGGCGACGCGGCCAGTCAGGCGATCGAACACCTCCAGCTCACCTGGGACGCGACGCCGCTGGCCGAACTCGAGCCGGACGACTACTACGACTTCCAGGTCAGCCGCCCCACCGTGAAGATGGTCGACGGCATCACCCGGAGGGTCGAATGGCCGACCACCCGGTTGTCGGTGTGCCGTCCCGAGGGTTTCGACCGCGACCTGGTGCTGGTGCAGGGCCCGGAGCCGAACATGCGCTGGCGGAAGTTCTGCGCGGAGATCGTGGAGCACGTGCAGGAGCTGGACGTGGCGATGGTCGTCGCCCTCGGCGCCCTGCTGGCCGACACCGCGCACACCCGGCCCGTCCCGGTGACCGGGACGGCCTACGACAAGGACACCGCGAGCAAGTACCGGCTCGAGGTGAGCAACTACCAGGGCCCGACCGGGATCGTCGGGATCCTGCAGGACTACTGCGTGCAGGCCGGCATCCCCGCGGTGTCGATCTGGGCCGCGGTGCCGCACTACGTCTCGCACCCGCCGTCGCCGAAGGCCACGCTGGCGCTGCTGCACAAGCTGGAGGACGTGCTCGACGTCGAGATCCCGCTCGGCGCGCTGCCGGAGCAGGCCGAGGAATGGCAGCAGACGGTCAGCGAGATGGCCGACGAGGACGAGGAAATCAGCGAGTACGTGCGCAGCCTCGAGGAACGCGGCGACGCCGAGACCGACTTCACCATGGAGGAGGTCTCGGGCGACAAGATCGCCGCCGAGTTCGAGCGGTACCTGCGGCGCCGGCGGCCCGGGCAGGACGGCGGCTTCGGCCTGCGCTGATCCGCCGCCCGGCCTCGTGAGTGCTTATGCCGGTTAGAACCGGCGCCAGCACTCACGAGACGCCGGGCGCTCGGGGGGCGGCGGGAACCCCCGAGCGAGGGAGCGCATCGTGATCGGTCGACTACGAAAAGTGAGATCGGCCGCCTGGCGGGATGACGTCGCCTGCGCCGTTGACTGATCGCGCCGGGCTGCTCTGGTGCCTTCCCGCGCCCGTCTCGTTGACTGGTCTGGCGCGAGCGACGTCGCGCGGACCAGGAGGTACGAGAATGTTCGGCAAGGCTTTAGCGGCGGCAGCGCTCGCGGCGGGCGCGATCACCGCGTCGGCGGCGACAGCGTCGGCGGCACCGGTTTCGCCGGTGACGGCGAATGACTTCGGCGCCTGCATGGACTACGCGGTCGGCGAGTACGACGTAGAGCCCTGGCTGGCGCACGACGCGTGCGACGCCAGCTCGTTCGAGGATTGCTATTGGATTCTTCGCCGCGACTATGTTCCCGCGCAGGTCGCGGCGACGGCCTGCCGTCTCTCGTTCTACTGATCCGCGCCTGAGCACAGCGGGACGCGAGCGCGCCGATCGCGTCCCGCTGTGCTCAGGCAGTGAGCAGCTTCCGCACCGGCACCGCGCCGCGGGCCCGCTTCCGCCATTCCCGGGGGTAGCCGAGCGACACTTCCTCGAACCGCACCCCGTCCGCGGACGTCGTGCGGGGGATGTGCAGATGGCCGTACACCGCCAGTTCGGCGCGGTAGCGCAGGTGCCAGTCCTCGGTCTGCGTGGTGCCGCACCAGAGCGCGAAATCGGGGTAGTACAACGGGTTCGTCGGGTGCCGGTGCAGCGGCCAGTGCGACATCAGGATCGTGCGGCGATCGGCCGGAATAGCGTCCAGCCAGTCTCGGCTGACCTTCAGCCGTTGCTCGCACCAGGCCGCGCGCGACTCGTACGGATCCGGGTGCAGGTAGTACTCGTCGGTGCACACGACGCCGATCTCGCGGGCGTGCGCGAGCGCCTCTTCGCGGGTTTTGCCCTCGGTCGCCGGGGTGCGCCAGCTGTAGTCGTAGAACACGAACAGCGGCGCGATGGTCAGCGGCTCCGGGCCGAAGTCCCACACCGGGAACTCGTCCTCGGGGGTGAGCACGTCGATCGCCCGGCACTGCTCGACCAGGAACTCGTACCGCGCCTGCCCGCGCAGCTGGCATTCGTCGTTCGGCGTGGTCCACAGCTCGTGGTTGCCCGGCACCCACACGACCTTCGCGAACCGCTCGCGCAGCTTCGCGAGCGTGTCCCGGATGACCTTGGCGGACTCGGCGACGTCGCCGGCGACCAGCAGCCAGTCGCCGGGATCGTCGGGCACGACCTCGTCGACGATCGGGCCGTTGCCCTCGTGGGTCACGTGGAGGTCGCTGGTGGCGAAGAGAGACGGCACCCCTCCACCGTAACGACTTTCCGCGCCCGGGAACGCCGGAACCTCCCATTCCCCCACCCCAGAACGACCAGCCCGGCGCTCACGTGAAGCGCTGCCTGCACGTTCAGCAGCACTGTCGGCCCGGTCACCGCGACGAGCGCGCCGGCGAGCAGCGAACCAGCGGCCGTGCCCGCGGCCATCAGCGCGTACACCGTGCTCAGCACCCGCCCCGCGCGGTCCGGACCGGTCTCCGCCTGCACGTGCGACAGCAGCCCGGCACCAGCCACCACGGCGGGCGCGCCGACGGCCATGAACAGCCCGACGTAGACCCCGAGCATTGTCGTCGCGCCCGGCAGGTTCCAGATCGCCACCGACATCAGCCCGGCCGCGACCAGCCCCCAGCCCTGCAACAGCACCGGCGCGACCCGGCGCGCCAGCGTGGCCACCGCGAACCCGGCCGCCAGCCCGCCGATCGCCTGCACGCCGCGCAAGAGCCCCGCGTCGGCCTCGCTGCCGCGGAGGATGTCGAGCACGAACACCACGAACAGCACCAGGAACATGCCTTGCGCGAGCGAGGTCAGCAGTGCCGACACACTGGTCGCGCGGAGCCGCTTGCCCGCCAGATCGCGGACCCCGGCCAGCCAATCCGCCTGCTCGGGCGCGGCCTTCCGCACCGTCGCGCGACGGAACGGGAACGCGAGCAGCATTCCCGCGACCGCCAGCGCGACGAGGTAGCCGACGACCACGCGATCCAGCCCGCCCCATCCGAGCAACGCTCCCCCGGCCCAGCCGCCCGCGAGCCGCGCGACGCTGCTGTTCACGCTCATCAGCCCGTTCGCCGGGGTGACGTCCTCGACCCCCACCAGCTCCGGCACCAGCGCACTGCGCGCCGGCTCGAACACCGAGGCCAGTCCGGCTTGCGCCGCCATCACCGCGTAGATCGCCGCGACCGGCAACTCGGTGCTCATCAGCAACGGCAGCACCACGATCGCCTGCCCGGCGCACACCACCGCGAGCACGATCCGGCGGTCCCACCGGTCGGCGACGACCCCGGCGACCGGGCTCAGCAGCACCGCGGGCAGCAGCCCGAGCACGATGCTCAACGCCGTCGTGACCGCCGAACCGGTGCGGACGAACAGGTACACCGGCAGCGCGACCTGCAGCATCCACTCGGCCGTCTCGCCGAAGAACGCGGAAACCCAGAGCCGGGCGAATCCCGGCGCGGCCAGCAGCCGTCTCATGCCGGTTTCCCGTCGTGCCCGATCCGGCGGAAGGCGCGCATCGAGAGGAAGACGGCGCGGGCGTCGGCGGGCGCGTCCTCTCTGATCGTGCTGACGTACGGCCGGACCAGATCGTCGATCGCCCGGGTCAGCGCGGCGACTTCGGCGGGCGTCGCGTTCAGCCCGTAGGAGAAGAACCCGCCTGCCTCGCGCCAGTCCTCGTCCAGCTGTTCGAGGGTGTCGAGGTACCGCTGGGTCAGTTCCTGTTCCTCGGCCAGCTCTGTGCCGGTGACGGCCAGCTGCGCCGCCGTGAGCGCCGGATCGCCGCCGGGGCTGCCGAGCACCAGCCCGACATGGCAGGCGCGCCACGGCCGCTCCCGCCCGTCGCCGCCCTCGGCCCGCTCGACCAGGCCGTGTTCGGCCAGCTTGCGCAGATGCCAGCTGCAGTTCGACGCCGTCGAGCCGACCGCGTCCGCGCATTCGCTGGCCGTCGACGGGCCGACCGCCATCAGGTGGTGCACCAGCGCCGACCGCAGCGGGTGCGCCAGCGCCCGCAGCAGCTCGACGTCGTCGACCCGCTTGCGCGGGGGCAGTTCGGTCATCAGGCCGTCCCAACTCTGAAAGGTATCTTTCGAAACTGTTCTTTCAGAGTTGCAGGCCGCTGCCCCCGCGTCAAGCCAGCCGGTTACACCGAGGCGAGGAAGGAGCGCATGCGTGCCAAGAGCACCCCGGCCGCCTCGGGGTCGTAGGCCGGGAGCGAGGAGTCGGCGAAGAGGTGCTGGTCGCCGGAATAAAGGAACAGCTCCGCGTTCGCGGCGGAGCTGACGAGTTCGCGAGCCGCCGGCAGGTCCTCCTCGAAGTACTCGTCGTTCTCCTTGCCGTGGACCTGGACCGGAACCCCGTCCGGCCACGCCGTTCCGAACTCCTTGACCGGCAGGCAGGAGTCGACGAACAGCGCCCCGCGCGCACCAGGGCGGGTCTGCGCGAGCCGCTGCGCGATGGTGACGCCGTACGAGAACCCGGCGTACACGAGTTCCTGCCCCAGCGCTTCCGCCTCGGCGATCCCCCGGTCCCGCAACTTCTCGAGACCGGCCTCGCGAGCGAAGGCGAAGCCGTCCTCGATGCTGGCGAACGTCCGTCCCTCGAACAGATCCGGAGTGTGCACCGTGTGCCCGGCCCGGCGCAGGTCGTCGGCGACGCCGCGCACGCCGTCGGTCAATCCCTGGATGTGGTGGTACAGCACGACCTCGGCCATGTCCGCAGTCCCCTCAGTCAATGAATCAATGGTCTGAACTTCGGCAACGCTAACGCCGCGCGCGGATCGTGCCTGGAGAAAAACCATTTGCCCTCCCCCAGGCACCCCGCGTTAAGCTCCCGCCCATCATGTACAGCTGAACCGAGCCCTCCCCGCATCGAGGCCGCTCCCGGTCGAGCCCTGCTCCCGGGAAGCCGCGCGTTGCCCGTCGGGGATTTTGCCTCCACCGCGAAGGCCCGGTGATCACTCATGTCTACTGTCCTGCACGCCTCCGATCTCGTCTTCGGCTACGGCGCCCGCACCGTCCTCAACGGGGTCTCGCTCGTCGCCTCGCCCGGGAGGCGGATCGGCCTCGTCGGCGAGAACGGGGTCGGGAAGTCCACTTTGCTGCGGCTGCTCGCCGGGCTCGAAGTCCCGCGCGCGGGCGAGGTCGTGCGGCACGGCGACCTCGGCTTCCTGTTCCAGGAGCTGCCGTTCGCCGGCACCGCAACGGTTTCCGACGTCCTCGACGAGGCGCTCGCGGAGATCCGCACCGCCGCGGCCACGCTCGACAAGCTGGCCGCCGTACTGGCCGAACGCCCCGACGACCCGGAGGCGCTCAGCGAGTACGGCCACGTCCTGGAATGGGCGCAAGCCCACGACCTGTGGGACGCGGACCGGCGCGCGGACCTCGTCCTCGCCGGTCTCGGGCTCGGCGACATCAAGCACGACCGGCGGCTGCACACGCTTTCCGGCGGCCAGCGCTCGCGGCTCGGGCTCGCCGCGCTGCTCGTGCGGCGACCGCGCACGCTGCTGCTCGACGAGCCGACCAACCACCTCGACGACAACGCGATGGAATTCCTCGAACGCCATCTCGCGGAGCTGACCGGCGTCGTCGTGCTGTCCTCGCACGATCGCGTTTTCCTCGACGCGGTCTGCACGGACATCGTGGACCTGGACCCGGTTCCGGCGGACCGCCGCGTCGGCGGCGCGACGCGCTACGGCGGCAGCTACACCGACTACCTCGGCCAGAAAAAGGCCGAGCGGGCCCGATGGGAGCAGCGGTTCACCGAAGAACAGGAGGAACTCAAGCAGCTGCGGGAATCCGTGCACGGCACCGCGCGGCGGGTCGCGCACAACCGTGCGCCGCGCGACAACGCGAAGATGCTCTACGACTTCAAGACCGGTCGCGTGCAGAAGCAGATCTCCCGCCGGGTCCGCAACGCGCAGCTTAAACTCGACACCTTGGAGCGCGAGCAAGTCCGCAAACCGCCCGCACCGCTGAGGTTCCGGGCCTCGCTCACCGCGGACACCAGCGGCGAGGGCCCGGCGGTGTCGGTGCGCGGCATCGCGGTGCCAGGCCGCGTGCAGTTGGACGAGCTGGACGTGGACCGCAGCGCGCGGCTCCTCGTGACCGGCGGCAACGGGGCGGGCAAATCCACGCTGCTGTCCGTGCTGGCCGGTCAGCTGACGCCGTCCGCCGGGACTGTCCACTTCGGACCTGGCGTGCGGGTGGGCTTGCTGGAGCAGGACGTCAAGTTCGCTCGGCCGAAGCGGACCGCACAGGAGGTGTACCGCGCCGCGGCCGGCGAAGCGGCGCCTTCGCTGTCCACGCTCGGGTTGCTGCCGCCGAGGGAGCACGACCGTCCGGTCGGCGAGCTTTCCGTGGGTCAGCGCCGCCGGTTGGCGCTGGCGGTGCTGCTCGCGGAGCCGCCGGACGTGCTGTTGCTGGACGAGCCGACCAACCACCTGTCGCTCAGCCTGGCCGAGGAACTGTCCGAAGCGCTCGACAGCGCGCCGGGCGCGGTCGTCCTCGCCTCGCATGACCGATGGCTGCGCCGTCGCTGGGCGGGCGACCACCTGGCGCTGGCTGATGGCCAGCGCCAGGATGTATAGGTCGTTATACAGTTAGGTGCGCGGGACGGTGGCCGGAAGTCGCTCCGGCCCACCGTCCCGCTCGGCGAGAACAGCTCAGAGAACGATGCCCAGCAAGGCGTCCACGGCCTCCTTGACCAGGCCCGGCGCGGCCTGGTCGGTGCCGTCGCGGCGCAGCGCCGACGTGACCCAGGCGTCGATCGCGGTGAGGGCCTTCGGCGTGTTCAGGTCGTCGGAGAGGTGGTCGCGCAGCCGGGCCACGGTGTCCTCCGCCGGCGGTCCGGCCGGCAGTGCGACCGCTTCGCGCCAGCGGGCCAGTCGTTCCTGCGCGTCGGTCAGCAACTGGCCGGTCCACGCGCGGTCCTCGCGGTAGCGCCCGGCGAAGAGCGCCAGCCGGATCGCCGCCGGGTCGACGCCGTCGGCGCGCAGCCGCGACACGAAGACCAGGTTGCCGCGGGACTTCGACATCTTCTCGCCGTCGAGCCCGATCATCCCGGCGTGCACGTAGTGCCGGGCGAACGGGTGGTCGGCGGCGACGGCCTCAGCGTGCGCGGCGCTGTACTCGTGGTGCGGGAAGATCAGGTCGGAACCGCCGCCCTGCACGTCGAAGCCGAGCCCGAGGCGGTTCACCGCGATCGCGCTGCATTCGATGTGCCAGCCGGGCCGTCCGGCGCCCAGTTCCGACTCCCACGACGGCTCGCCTTCGCGCGCGACGCGCCACAACAGCGCGTCCAGCGGGTGCCGTTTGCCGGGACGGTCCGGGTCGCCGCCGCGCTCGGCGAAGAACTTCGCCATGGTCTCGGCGTCGTAGTTCGACTCGTAGCCGAACCGGCCGGTCGCGTTGTGGTCGAAGTAGATGTCCGGGAACTCGGCGTCGTCCGCGCGATAGGCGCTGCCGTCGGCGAGCAGCTTCGCGATCACCTCGACGATCTCCGGGATCGCCTCGACCGCTCCGACGAACTGCCGCGGCGGCAGCACCCGCAGCGCCTCCATGTCCTCGCGGAACAGCGCCGTTTCGCGCATGCCGAGCACGATCCAGTCGTCCGAATCGCGTTCCGCGCGCTCCAGCAGCGGCTCGTCGATGTCGGTGACGTTCTGGACGTAGTGCACCTCGTGCCCGTTGTCCCGCCACACCCGGTTGACCAGGTCGAACGCGAGGTAGGTGGCGGCGTGGCCGAGGTGGGTGGCGTCGTAGGGGGTGATGCCGCAGACGTACATCCGGGCTGCGGCTCCGGGTGCCGTCGGGCGGACCTGCCCGGTCGCGGTGTCGTGAAGCCGGAGGGGGCGGGGGGTGCCGGGCAACCGGGGCACGGCGACGGATGACCAAGTCTGCATACCTCCGACTGTAAGCGTGACGTCCGTCCGTTATCCCACCCGGTGGGAGGGACAGCTCCCGTGTCCCTCCCACCGGGCCGGTCAGGCGGACCGCCGGGCGGCGTTCGCCCGTACGGCGTCACGCACATACGCCCCGATGCCGGGCCGCTGCTCGTCCTCCCGGACGAGGAACGCCAGCTGCGCGGGCTCGTCGGCGTACAGGTCAGCGATCTTCTGCTGCATCGCGTACCCGCACTCCCCCATCACCGCCGACAGCATCGCCCGGTGCTCCTCGGCGAGCTGTCCTGCTGCCGGGCCGTCCGCGGGCTCGCCCTTGTCGACCAGCGCGACCAGCCTGCTCACCCAGTCCTTCCGCTGCCGCTCCGCCTCGGCCCACTCCTGCTTCGTCTCCGGCAGCTGCGTCCGCTGCCACTCCGGACAGCCGCCCCAGCGCCGGACGGCCTCCTCCGCGTAGCCGTCCGGCGGCTGGAACCCGCCGAACACCTCGAACTTCTCCTCGGGCGTCAACACGTTGCCCATGGCTCTCGCCTCCAGCAATCGATCGACGGCCGCGACCATGTGCGCGATCCGGTCCGCCTTCGCCACCAGCAGCTCCCGCTGCCGTTTCAGGTGCGCGTCGGCGTCGGGTTCCGGCTCCGCGAGCAGGGACGCGATCGTCTCCAGGGGAAAGCCGAGCTCCCGGTAGAGCAGGATCCGCTGCAGCCGGTCGAGATCGGCGTCGTCGTAGCGCCGGTAGCCGGACACCGTCCGCCCGCTCGGCGACAACAGCCCGATCTCGTCGTAGTGGTGCAGCGTGCGCACGGTGACGCCGGCCAGCGCCGCCGCCTCGCCCACCCGGTAGCCCATCGCTCTCCCCCTGTCTCTTCGGCCGAATGGCCCTTGCGAGAAACCACGATCACGCCTCACGCGGCGTGAGGGTCAAGTCTGGTGGACACCGGGGGTCCGGCGCGAGTACGAACGAAGCATGGCTCTGCGCACGCCGATCCGCGCCCATTCCGCTCTCCCGCCCGGTCCCCGGTTGCCTCTCGCGGTCCAAACCGTCCTTTTCGGCGCTTTCCGCAACACTCTGCTGCCGCTGCTGCGCCGCCGCTACGGCGATGTCGTGCGGCTGAAGCTGTACCCGGAACGTTCGGTGGTGCTGATCGGGGACCTCGACCTGGTCCGCGAGATCTTTGCCGGTCCGGTCGAGACGTTCCACGCCGGCGAGGGGAACATGGTGCTCAAACCCATGCTGGGCGGGCATTCGGTGCTGCTCACCGACGAGGAGGAGCACCGCCGGGCACGGAAATTGCTGATGCCCGCGTTCAACGGGGCGGCCATGCGCGGGTACCGCGACATGGTCACCGAACTGACCGTCGCGGAGCTGGAGCGGTGGCCGCGGGGCAGGGCGTTCCGGGCGCACGACCGGATGCGGGCGCTCACGCTCGAAGTCATCCTTCGGGTGGTGTTCGGGGTGACCGACGGACCCCGGCTGGCGGAACTGCGGGTCGCGCTGGAGCAGGTCATCGACATCAGCGCGCTGGATCTTTTCGGCTGGCACAGCCCGGCGTTGCAGAAGTTCGGGCCGTGGCGGCGGAATCGCGAGCGGCAGGAGCGGGTCGACCAGCTGCTGTACGCGGAGATCGCCGAGCGGCGGGCGGCGCCGGATCTGACGGAGCGGACCGATGTGCTGTCCCGGTTGCTGACCGTGCCCGGCGACGACCAGCTCAGCGATCTCGAATTGCGCGACCAGCTGATCACCTTGCTGCTGGCCGGGCACGAGACCACGGCCACCGCGCTCGCGTGGGCGCTGCACGAGCTGGCCCGGGACCCCGCCACTGCCGCGGAGACCGCCCGCGCCGCGGACGAGGGCGACGAGAAGTACCTGGAAGCGGTGGCCAAGGAAGCGATGCGGCTGCGGCCGATCATCTCCGAGGTCTCCCGGAAGCTCACGGAGGACGTGCAGGTCGGGCCGTACACCGTTCCCGCCGGGTACATGGTGCTGCCGTCGATTTCGATGATCCACGCGGACGCGGAGCACCATCCGTCGCCGGAGGTGTTCGATCCGACGCGGTTCCTCGGCAGCGGCCCGCCCACCGGGAGCTGGTTCCCCTTCGGCGGCGGCGCACGGCGCTGTCTCGGGGCGGGATTCTCGTTGCTGGAGGCGACGATCGTGCTGCGGGAGCTGTTCGCCCGCTACCGGGTCAGTGCTCCCAGCACACGCCCGGAGCGGGTCAAGACCCGGCACATCACGCTCGTGCCCGGCGACGGCGCGCGGATCCTGGTGCACCGCCGGTAAGTCCGTGAAGGGCTCCTTGAGGGAAAAAGATAACCACAAAGAGCCCATCACCCTCCCAAGCAGAGCGGGT
>NZ_JBSHAM010000159.1:0-12281 GCF_053611505.1 Amycolatopsis sp. NPDC054798
CTGCCCCCCTCCCCCCAAAAAAAAAAACACCCCCTCCTACCCCCGCTCACTGTGGATTTTCGTGTGGCCGTGCCTCCACCCCAAATATTACGGGCCGCCCGCGGGGGCGAAAACACCCCCGCCCGCCCGCGTCGGTCAGAGCACCTTTTCCAGGAAGGCACGCGCCCGCGGGTTCTCGTTGCCCGCGGAGAAGAACTCCGAGGGCGGCAGGTCGGCGGCGATCTTCCCGCCGTCGACGAAGACCACGCGGTCGGCGACTTTGCGGGCGAACCCCATCTCGTGGGTGACCACGAGCATCGTCATCCCGTCCTTCGCCAGCTCCGACATGATGTCGAGGACGTCCTGGACCACTTCCGGGTCCAGCGCCGAAGTCGGCTCGTCGAACAGCATCAGCTTCGGATCCATCGCGGCGGCGCGGACGATCGCGACGCGCTGTTTCTGCCCGCCGGACAGCCGGTTCGGATACGCACCAGAGCGTTCGAGCATGCCGACCCGCTCCAGCAAGGCGCGCGCCTTCGCCTCGGCTTCCTCTTTGGACCGTTTGAGCACATTCATCTGCGGCAGCACGACATTGCGCAGCACAGTCATGTTGGGGAACAGGTTGAAGTGCTGGAACACCATGCCCATCCGGGACCGCAGCCGGTCGAGGTCGACGCCGCGTCCGGTCAGTTCCTCGCCGTCGAACGACACGCTGCCCGACGTCGGGGTCTCCAGCAGGTTGAGACAGCGCAGGAAGGTGGACTTCCCGCCGCCGCTGGGGCCGATCACCGCGACCACCTGGCCGGGTTCGATCGCGAAGTCGATCCCGTCGAGCACATGGGTGTCCCCGTAGGACTTGGTCAGGCCGTGGACTTCCAACAGTGCCATCAGATGTACACCGCCATCTTCTTCTCGAGGGTGCGCGTCGTGAAGCTGATCAGGTTGGTGAGCAGGTAATACAGCAGACCGATGAACAGGTATACGGTCAGCGCGTCGAAAGTGCGCGAGATGATGGTCTGGCCCACCAGGAACAGCTCGTGAATGGTCACGAAGGACACCAGCGCCGAGTTCTTCGTCAGCGAGACGAATTCGTTGCCCAGCGGCGGAAGCATCCGCAGGAACGCCTGCGGGACGATCACGTGCCGCATCGCCGAAACCTGCGACATCCCGCACGATCGCGCCGCTTCCAGCTGTCCGCGGTCGATCGACTGCACGGCCCCGCGGAAGATCTCAGTGACATACGAGCCGCTGTAGAGCCCGAGCGAGATAATGCCCGCGGTCATCGGCGGAAGCTGCACGCCGAGCTGCGGCAGTCCGAAGTAGATGAAGAACAGCTGCACCACGAACGGCGTCCCGCGGATCACCGACACGTAGACGTTGCCGATCCACCTGATCGGCGCGATCTTGCTGAGCTTGGCGAAGCCGCCGAGCGTGCCGAGCAGCAGGCTCAGCGCCAGCGCGAGCAGGATGACCTGAAGGCTGACCAGCAGGCCCTGCCAGAGCTGTCCCGAGGAATCGACGATGGTGGAGAAATTGAACAGCGAGTGCCCGCCCGGCTTCGCCGCGGTGCTCTCCGCGCCGAACCACTTTTCGGTGGCCTGCTGGTAGGAACCGTCGTCGTGCATCTGCTTGAGCGCGGTGTTGAACGCGGTCCGCAGCTCGGTGTCGGCCTTCTGGAAGGCGTAACCGTAGTTCTCCTCGGTCAGCCGGTCGCCGACCTGCTTGAGACCGCCCTGCTGCGCGATGAAGTACTTCCCGGCCGGAGCCCCGGTCACGACGGCGTCCGCCTGGCCCAGTTTCACCGACGAGAACATCTGCTCGTTGGTCTGCGCCGTGATCAGCTGCGCGGCGGGCTGGTGCTGGGTCAGCCAGTCGACGGATTTCGTGCCCACCTGGACCGCGACGCGCTTGCCGGCGAGATCCTTGAGCGAGGTGACGGAGTTGTCCTTGTCGGACACGAAAACCGCGAGACCGCCCGGATAGTAGATGTCCGAGAAGTCGACGGCTTTCTGCCGCGCGGGGCTGATGTAGATCGCCGACGCTCCGACGTCGATCTGGTTCGCCTGCAGCGCCGGGACGATGTTGCCGAACGGCATCTGGACGAAGTCGACCTTCTTGACTCCAGCGCGCTGCGCGAGCGCCCGGACGAGGTCGATGTCGAAGCCGAGCTGGCCGCCCTTGGCGTCGGTGAACTCGAAGGGCGGGAACGTGGCGTCGGTGCCGACCCGGAGCGCGGTCTGCCCGGACCGCAGCGCGGCGAGCTTCCCGCTCTGCGGTTCGGCCGCAGTCGCCGCGCTCGCCGGCAGGAACGCGAGCAGGCAGGCCAGCAGCACGGCGCCGAGCCGCGGCCAGATTCGCTGAGGGGGCATTTCAGTGTCCTTCCGGGACCGGACGGCTCGTCACGAGCGTGTGCGCGAGGCGGGCCGCGATCCGGGCTGTGCGGTGATCGACGTCGTAGACGGGGTTCAGTTCGGTGATGTCGGCGATCGCGAGCTTCGGGTCCCTCGCGACCAGCCGGCACACCTCGAGGACGACCGCGGCGGGTACGCCGAGGGTCGCGGGAGCGCTGACCCCGGGCGCCTGCGCGGCGGGGAGCACGTCGAGATCGATCGACAGGTACAGCGCATCGACGTCCGCGACGAAGCCCCGGACGAAGTCGAGAACTGACTCGAGACGGCGTTCCTGGCAGTCGACGTCCAGGAGGTGGCGGACGTTCAGCTCGGCGGCCGTCTCGAACAAAGCGGCAGTGTTGCCGGGCTCGCTGATTCCGACCACGGCGTAGGCGAATTCCGCGCCGCGTGCGGTTTCCCGGGCGGCGATCTGCCGGAACGGGGTGCCCGAGGACGCACGGTCCGCCGTCCGCAGGTCGAAATGCGCGTCGAGGTTGAGGACGCCCAGTCGCCGGCCGTCCAGCAGCCCGCTCCGGGCGAGGCCGAGGTAGGAGCCGTAGGCCGTTTCGTGCCCGCCGCCGAGCACGAGCGGGAGGTGCCCGTCGCTGAGCTGCTTCGCGACCAGCTCGCCGAGGTTTTCCTGCCCCGCTTCCAGCGCGTCGCCCTCGACCGTGACGTCTCCCGCGTCGCGGACGACGAACTCGGGCTGAAGCGCGAACGACGCCAGCGCTGTGCGGATCGCGTCCGGCCCGGCCTGCGCTCCCGGGCGCCCGCCGTTGCGCCGGACCCCGGCGTCGCTGGCGAACCCGATCAGCGAAACGCCTTGGCCGCTGGAGAGTTCGTTGACGGCATGGTGCCATCGGCGATGTTCCGGTCCGCTGCCGTCTTCGCGTCCGGTCCACTGGGTTGTGCTCACACGTGCTCCTGCAATCGGCTGATGTCCTGCGCGGCGGCGTGGGTGAGCGTGACGAGGGATTCGCGGCGCGGGCGCACGCGGAAATCCGGGGCCATCGTGCTCACCGTGCCGACGAGGCGCCGGTGCCGGTCCAGCACCGGCACGCTCACGCCCCACACCCCCGGATCGACCTGGCCGACGCTCTCGGCGAAGCCCTGGTCCCGGACCCGGCGCAGCTCGCTCTCCAGCTTCCCGGCCTGCTCCCCGCTCAGGCCGTGCGCCTGGACGGCTGCCGCGACCCGGTCCTGCGGCAGGTGCGCCAGCAAGGCCTGCGCACTCGCCCCGAAGACGAGCGGCTTGCTCAGCCCCGGCGAGAAACTGCACCGGATCACCCGGGTCCCCTCCGCCGCTTCGACGCAGAGCACGTCGTTGTCGCGGGCGATGAGGAACGCGGCGAGTTCGTCGGTGTCGGCCGCGAGCTGCCGCAGCCGCCGCTTCACACCGCCCTGGCCCAGCGCTTCCCGCCGGTAGTTCTCGGCCATCTGGACCGTCAGCGAGCCCGCGCAGTACCGGCCGCGGGTGCGCGCCTGATGCACGAGGCCGATCTCGACGAAGGTCGTCAGGTACCGGTACACGGCGCTCGACGGAATGCCCGTGCCGACAGAGATCTCCTCCGCCGTGGCGCTCTCCCGCTCGGCGAACACCGCCAGGATCCGCGCCGCTCTCGTCCCGGCTTTCCGGTTGGCATCCGCGCTTGTCATGGCGGGCACGCTACGTCGCGGGCGGACGGGTTCCTAGCGCGTTTTCCCAGTCAATGGGAAGTTTATTCCCGGTGATTGGCTGTGTGCGGAGCGGAGCGGGCGGGTGTTCCCGCTGCCGGGCGCGTTCGACGGCGACAGGCCGGAACGCACTCTCGGCGACCGGCGGTGCTGTGTTCTGTCCGGGCCCCTCGCGGTCGAGGTCCGGGACGCGTGGTCAGCGGGAGTGTTCGCCGTTGGGCAGGCACGTCGGATCCCGGTAATCCGGCCCGGTGTACCTGCTGAGGAACTCGTTGTCGTCGCTGACTTTCCGCGCTGCGGGGAACTGGGCACGGAGCTGCCCGGCCACGCCCGCGACGGCGGTCTGGTCCTTCGGCACCACGACGACCGAGGCAGGCATGGCGTCCACCCCCGTCGTCTTCAGCAGCTCTGGCTGGTTCGCGAAGATCCTCCGGAACCTCACGTAGGCCTCCTGCCTGGTCTCGGTGTAAGACCGCAGGATCCGGGGATCGCCGCGCAGCGCCTGGGCGACGGCCGCCATCTCGGCGTCGGTGCCGAGCCGGACGGTCACGGTGCCGGCGCAGACGTCCCGGGCTCCGAGCGGTATCGCACGGTCCGGCAACGCGTACCCGTCCACGTCGCGTCCGCCGAACAGCCACCAGCCCGAACCGCCCAGAACCGCGATAGCGACCAGGACGACCGCCGCCGTCGCCAACCGGTACCGGCGACCCGCGCGCGGCCGCACGGCCGACGGCTGGCTTGCCGTCTCCGGGTTCTCGGACTCGTTTTCCGCACCGGAATCCCGGTCGTTCATCATGTTTCCCAGTTCCGCGTTCGCCTGAATACAGTCTCCTCGCGCCCTAGTGATCGATTGCGGAGACACCGCCGTTACGGGAAAATCTCAATGCGTCCGGCGCCTGCGGCAGCGAGCACCGAAACTCCCGCGACACGGACAAACGCCGTAGGAAATACTCCCCCTGTGTTCCTGACAGTCACCACCACCCACCAGCCCGCCTCCGACCTGGGTTTCCTGCTGCACAAGCACCCAGGCCGGGTGCAGTCGTTCGATCTCTCCGCCGGGCAAGCGCACGTCTTCTACCCCGAGACGTCCGACGAGCGGTGCACCGCCGCGCTCATGCTCGAAGTCGACCCGGTGGCCCTGGTGCGCGGCAAGGCGGGTTCCGGCGACGGGTTCACCCTCGGCCAGTACGTGAACGACCGTCCCTACGCGGCGTCGAGCCTGCTTTCGGTGGCGTTGAAGGAAGTTTTCCGCACCGCGCTCACCGGCCGGTGCCAGGCGCGCCCGGAGCTGGCGGCCAGTCCGATCCCGCTGGACATCCGGGTGCCCGCCTGCCCGGGCGGCGCCGAGCTGGTCCGCCGGATGTTCGAGCCGCTCGGCTGGACGGTCGAGGCGACGGCGCTCCCGCTGGATCCGCAGTTCCCGCAGTGGGGCGATTCGCGCTATGTCGACCTCCGGCTCACCGGCGAGATCCGGCTGGCCGACGCGCTCAACCATCTCTACGTGCTGCTTCCGGTCCTGGACAACGCGAAGCACTACTGGGTTGGCGAGGACGAGATCGACAAGCTGCTGCGGGCCGGCGGCGACTGGCTCGCAGCGCATCCGGACAAGGAGCTGATCACCCGCCGCTACCTCGCGCACCGACGCGCCTTGACGACCGCGGCGCTGACCCGGCTGGCCGAAGTGGACAATTCCGAGCCCGAGGAGATCGACAACGCCCTCGCCGCGCCGACCGTCCTGGAGGCACCGGACCGTCCGGTGCCGCTGGCCGAGCAGCGGCGCGGCACGATCATGGCTGTGCTCCGGTCGCTGGGTGCCCGTTCGGTCGGCGATTTCGGCTGCGGCGAGGGCGCGCTGGTGCGCGATCTGCTGGCCGAGCGGTCGGTGGAGCGGATCGTGGCCACGGACGTATCGGCTCGCGCGCTGCAGGTCGCGGCGCGCAAGCTGCGGCTGGAGCGGAGGTCCGAAGCGGAGCGTGCCCGGCTGGAGCTGGTGCAGTCCTCGCTCACCTATCGCGACGACCGGCTCGCCGGCCTAGACGCGGCAGTGCTGATGGAAGTCGTCGAACACGTCGACCCGCCGCGGCTCGAAGCGCTGGAGCGCGCGGTGTTCGAATTCGCCGCGCCCGGCGCGGTCGTCGTGACCACGCCCAACCGCGAGTACAACGTGCGTTTCGAGTCGCTGCCCGCGGGCAAGCTGCGCCACCGGGACCACCGTTTCGAGTGGACCCGCGCCGAGTTCCGAGCGTGGGCTGACCGCGTCGCGAGCAACCACGGCTACGGCGTGCGGATGCTGCCGGTCGGTTCCGACGATCCCGAGGTGGGCCCGGCGACGCAGCTGGCCCTGTTCACGAAAGGCGGTGCGGCATGAGCACTCTTGAAATCCCCGATCTGTGCCTTGTCGTGCTGGTCGGCGCCAGCGGGTCCGGCAAATCGACCTTCGGCCGCACGCACTTCAAGCCGACCGAGGTGATCTCTTCGGACTTCTGCCGCGGGCTGGTGTCCGACGACGAGAACGACCAGTCGGCAACCAAGGACGCCTTCGACGTCCTGAACTACATCGTCGGCAAACGGCTCGCCGCGGGACGGCTGACCGTGGTCGACGCGACCAACGTGCAGCCCGACGCGCGCAAACCGCTGGTCGCGCTGGCCAGGGAGCACGACGTGCTGCCGGTCGCGATCGTGCTGGACCTGCCGGAATCGCTGTGCGCCGCGCGCAACGAAGGCCGCGCGGACCGGACCTTCGGCACGCAGGTGATCCGGCGGCAGCGAGACCAGCTGCGCCGAGGATTGCGGAGCCTGCAGAAGGAAGGCTTCCGGACGGTGCACGTGCTGCGCAGCCCGGACGAGGTCGCCGAAGCGACGATCAAACGGGTCCCGCTGTACAACGATTTGCGGCACGAGACCGGGCCGTTCGACATCGTCGGCGACATCCACGGCTGTCGCGGCGAACTCGAAACTCTGCTCGCCGAACTCGGTTACGCCATCGAGCGCGACGACCAAGGACGCGCGGTCGGAGCGCGGCATCCGGAGCGGCGGGCGGTGTTCGTCGGCGATCTCGTCGACCGCGGTCCGGACACGCCGGGCGTGCTGCGCCTGGTGATGGGCATGGTGCGAGCGGGGAACGCCTTCTGTGTCACCGGAAACCACGAGCACAAGCTGCTGCGCGCGTTGCGGGGCCGGAATGTGCAAGTCACGCACGGCCTCGCGGAGTCGCTGGAGCAGCTCTCCGCCGAACCGGAAGAATTCCGCGCCGAGGCACAGGAGTTCATGGACGGCTTGATCAGCCATTACGTCTTGGACGACGGCAAGCTGGTCGTCGCGCACGCGGGCCTCACCGAACGCTTCCAGGGCCGCGCGTCCGGGCGCGTGCGGAGCTTCTGCATGTACGGGCAGAGCACCGGCGAGACCGACGAATTCGGCCTGCCGGTGCGCTATCCGTGGGCCAACGAGTACCGGGGCCGCGCCATGGTCGTCTACGGCCACACCCCGGTGCCTTCTCCGGAATGGGTGAACAACACCCTGTGCCTGGACACCGGGTGCGTCTTCGGCGGAACGCTCACCGCGTTGCGGTATCCGGAAAAGGAGATCGTCTCCGTCCCGGCTGCCCAGGTCTATTACGAACCGGCCAAACCGTTCCCGGCCAACCCGGCGGCCGCGGAGCCGGTCGCGCGGCGCGACCCGGGCGTTCTGGACCTCACCGACGTCCTGGGCCGCCGGGTGATCGAAACCGCTTACCAGAAACGGATCGGCGTCCGCGAAGAGAACGCCGCGGCGGCGCTGGAGGTGATGTCGCGGTTCGCGATCGATCCGCGGTGGCTGGTCTATCTGCCGCCGACCATGTCGCCGGTCGCCACCGCGACGGCCGACGGGCTGCTCGAACACCCGGACCAAGCGTTCGAGTACTTCCGTGCGGAAGGCGTGGATTCCGTGGTGTGCGAGGAAAAGCACATGGGTTCGCGTGCGGTCGCGCTCGTGTGCCGCTCGCTCGACGCGGCCCGGACTCGCTTCGGCGCGCCCGGCGACGCGCTCGGGGCGGTGTGGACCCGGACCGGACGGCATTTCTTCACCGAAACGCTGACGGCCGAGGTGGTCGACCGGATTCGCGCGGCTGCGGAGAAGGCCGGCCTGTTCGACGAACTCGGCTCGGACTGGCTGCTGCTCGACGGAGAACTGCTGCCGTGGAGCGCGAAGGCCGAGCAGTTGCTGCGCGAGCAGTACGCCGCTGTCGGCGCTGCCGCCCGCTCGGCGCTTCCGGCTGCCGAGAGCGCGCTGGCCGCAGCCCAGGCGTCCGGGCTCGACGTGTCCGCTTTGGTGGAGCGCACGCGTTCCCGCGCAGCCAACGCGGACGCGTTCGCCCAGGCGTACCAGCGTTATTGCTGGCCGACCGACGGCCTTGACGGAGTGCGCTTCGCGCCCTTCCAGGTGCTCGCGTCGGCAGGGCACGCCCACCACAAGCAGGCGCACGACTGGCACCTCGCGCTGGCAGACCGGCTCGTCGAAAACAGCGACGGTTTCCTCGCCCCGACCGGACGGTTGGCGGTCCACACCACCGATCCCGCCTCGGTCGCCGCGGCGGTCGACTGGTGGACCGGCCTCACCGCGCGGGGCGGCGAAGGCATGGTGGTCAAGCCGGCCGCCAACCTGGTCCGGGGGTCGCGCGGGCTCGTGCAGCCGGGACTGAAGGTCCGCGGGCGCGAATACCTGCGGATCATCTACGGCCCCGACTACACCGAGGAGCGCCACCTGTCCCGGCTGCGGCAACGAGGCCTCGGCCACAAGCGCTCGCTGGCGCTGCGCGAATACAGCCTCGGCCTCGAAGCGCTGGACCGCCTCGCCCGCGACGAGCCGATGTGGCGCGTGCACGAGTGCGTTTTCGCCGTGCTCGCACTGGAATCCGAGCCGGTCGACCCTCGCTTGTAGACGGTCAGGCCGTGTACGGCGAACGCTGCTCCAACGACGGGCTCACGTCCGGATGCCTGCCTTCCTGGCCAGGCACCGGCGTGACCGTCGGGGCCTGCAGATTCGTCTCCGACCGGCGCGCCACCCGCTCGTCGCGATGGGCGATCGCGTCGGCCACGTCCTGTTCGCCGCGGATGCGGGCCAGCGCGCCCAGCGTCGCCGCGTGGGCCAGCGCCAGGATCAGCAGCAGCACGCCCAGCCGTCCGACGACGCCGGGCAGGTCGCTCCCGCCGATGTCGACGGTCGAGACCAAAGCCAGGATGCCCAGTGTCGCGAGGTGGAACAACACGGTCACCAGGCGGGTCATCGAGGCTCCGGCTCCGGGGTCCCCGTAGGCGTTCGCGAGGTAACGGCGGCCGCTGCGGTAGATGATCTGGCCGTCCACCAGGACCAGCGCTATCCCGATCGCGAGGAACGAGAGGTATGCGTTGGTGCTCATGCCGGGTACTCCTTTCCCTGCCGTGCTCCGCTCCCCTGGTTACCCGCCGCAGCACGCCGGAAACGGGCCGTTCGGGTGCTGGCGGGCGTCCGGAACGCGACGGTTGGCCCGTCGCGGGGCCGGGTAGTCCAGAACGCATGGTTCAAGGCGACGCGGACGAAACGACATGATCACCGCGACCGCGCCGGTGGTCGAACTGCGCTTTCCGGCGAACGGAGGGCTGCTGTTCCTGGCCAGTCTGGTGGCCGAGGACGTCGCCGCCTCGGCGGAGTTCACCTTCGACGAGGTCGCCGACTTCCGGCTGGCCGTCGACGAGGCGGTCGCGGCGCAGGCGCGGCGGGCGGACGACGGCGCGGTGCTGGAGTGCGCCTTCCGCTGCGGCGGCCGATTGACGGTCACTGTCGCCACCACCTCGTCCTGGGCGTTCCCGCCCGGACCGGACGACGTCGGCTGGCACGTCCTGCGCGCGCTGACCGATTCGCTCGACGCCTGGACCGAGCCCGCGCCCGGCGCCGGCGGCTGGCGGCTGTGCCTCGAATTCTCCCGGGAACCGTTCCCCGAGGAGCCGCGAACCGGCTGACGGCCGCCCGGAGTTTCGCTTCCGCCCGAACGGGAATCCGGCGCGCATGCGCCGAGTGGACGAACTCCTCGCCGAACACGGCCTGACGTTCGCCGAGGAAGCCGGGATCAAGCTGGCCGACAAACCGCAACCGCTGTACCGGTTGCTGGTCCTCACCACGCTGCTGTCCACGCGGATCAGCGCCGATCTGGCCGTCGCCGCCGCGCGGGAACTCTCGCGTTCGGGATGGCGTTCCCCGGCCGCGATGCGCGATTCCACGTGGCAGCAACGCGTTGACGCACTGGGCCGCGCCCACTACGTGCGGTACGACGAAAGCACCGCACAGCACCTGGGCGAAGGCGCCGAGTTCCTCCGCGACCACCACCACGACGACCTGCGCCGGATGGCCGACGCCGCCGACGGGGATCCGCAACGGCTGGAAAAACTCCTCGCCGAGTTTCCCCGGATCGGTCCTACCGGCGCGCAGATCTTCTGCCGGGAAGCGCAGGCGGTCTGGCCGTGGCTGCGCCCGTATTTCGACCGCAAGGCCCTCGACGGCGCGAAGAAAGCCGGTCTGCCCGCCAACCCGGAACGCCTGGCGGAACTGGTGCCCGGCGACGACCTCGCCCGGCTGGCGGCTGCGCTGGTCCGGCGGAGCCTCAAGCGCTAGCCGGGGTGTTCCTCCACGCCCTCGCGCACGATCGCGACCGGGCACGGCGCGTGATAGGCCATCGCGTGGCTCACCGACCCGAGGAACGCGCCCCGCAGCGCGCCGCGCCCGTGTCCGCCGACCACCAGCAGGGTCGCCGCTTCCGCGTGGTCCAGCAGGACTTCGGCCACGCTGCCGAGCGCGACCTCCCGCTGCACCACGACGTCCGGATGCAGTTCGCCGAGGCCGGTCAGCGACTCCGCGAGCAGCCGCCCGCCCTCGTCCTGCGGCGTCGGCTGCCCCTCGCCGCCGGAACGGGCCGGACCGAAGACGTCCTCCGGCGGCTCCGACCACACGTGCACCGCGTGCAAGGCGCAACCGTGCCGGTCGGCGAAGTCGTACGCGTACCGCACCGCCGCGACGCTGGCCGGCGACCCGTCCACTCCGACGACGACCCGGCGGGCCTGTTCCGCCGCCGCGCGGACCACGACGACCGGACACGCGCTCGTGTGCACGACCTGCGAGGCCGTCGACCCGAGCAGCAGCCGGGGCAACCCGCTCCGGCCGGACGCGCCGACCACGATCAGCTCCGCCTGCCGCCCGATGTCCGCCAGCTCCCAGCTGGCCCGCCCGAACCGCACCCGGGTGCGCACCGGCAGCCCCGGCCGCTTCCGCCCGACTTCGGCGGCGACCTCGGCCAGTTCCTTCTGCGCGTAGTCCACCACGGACTGGTCGGCCACGATCTCGCCCGCGACCGGGGTGATCACGCCGGGAACGAAGTCCACGTTCGGCATCGGCAGCGTCATCGTCCGCACGAGGACCAGGCAGGTGCCGAGCGCCTCCGCCTCGGCGGCTGCCCAGTCGACGGCCAGGCGGGCGCCGTCGGAACCGTCGTCTCCGACCACGACTCCCGGCTCGGCCTGGTTCGCCTCGTCCATCACCGGCCTCCGTTCGCCTGCGGCGGTTTCCCGTGAGGTACCCGGTCGCCTCGCGCGGCAATCGGGCTTGTCAGCGTGGCTGGGGCGGAACGGGCGGCTCCGGCGGAGGCAGCGGACCCGGCCCCGGACGCGGCGGCGGAGCCGGTTCGGGAGGGAAAGGCGGCACCGGCTCCGGCGGCGACGGGACGGGCTCCGGTCCGGGCGGCACGGGGTGCACCATGACGGGCTCCTTCCTCGATCGGCTCGAATCCTCTCGGTACCGGCTACCCGGCGGGCTGCCGCCGGACACGTCGGATCCCGCGGTAGGGCACCGGTCGGGGGCGGGTGCCGCCGGGAAGCCGAGTCGCCGCTCCTGACCACGCCAACGCCTGCTCAGAGCGCGAAGAACCCGCGCAAGCACCGGCCGGACCGCGACCGGACGCGCGGTGCCGAGGCCTCTCTCCGCCCGGCACGATGCCCCCCGGCGGGCCGGCCGGGTTCGCGGCCGATGCGCCGGAGCCCGGTGAGTGCGATCGAGGCGCGCCTGGCCCGGACCGAAGGTGCTGCCCGGGGCCGGGGCGCCGGCTCGCCGTGCGGGGATGGGGCCCGGTAGGGGTGGTTTTTGAGAAAAGGGGCCCGCAACGGGCCCCGGGGGGGGTGACCACAAGATCACACCCACCGGGGCGCCCCGGCGGGAGTAAATTGCAATTTGTTT
>NZ_JBSHAM010000160.1:0-12148 GCF_053611505.1 Amycolatopsis sp. NPDC054798
ATCGGCCACATCACCCAAGCAGCCCTCGTCCTCACCCACCACGAACACCACGGACGCTACTGAGAAAACCTCAATGTGGCATTGGGTGCGTGGGATGCACCCAATGCCACATTGGGTGCATGCGGCGCGCCGGACGCGGGGTGGTGCATCCCATTCGGAGCGCGGGCCGGGGGCTGGGGCGGGCCGTGAAGGACTCTTTGAGGGAATCTAGGTCCGTGAAGGAGCCCCTCACGGACCGATGTGGGGCGTGAGGGGAACCCTGGGGGAATCGGCGGCTGTGAGGGGTCCCCTCACGGAGCCTTACTCGGGGACGGTGAGCAGGCCGCGGTCGTAGGCGATCGCGACTGCTTCTGCGCGGCGGCTGGCGCCTAGTTTCGCCATTACGCGCGAGAGGTGCACGCTCACTGTTTTTTCGCTGATGTACAGCTCTTCCCCTACCTGGCGGTTGGTGCGGCCTAGCGCGACGCGTTCCAGGACATCCCGTTCGCGGTCGGTCAGGGGGTTCAGTTGCGGGCGCGCGGGGGGTGCGGGTTCGACGCCGGACAGGTCGACGCGGGCTCGGTGGGCCAGATCGCGGACGGCGTCGCGCAGGGGGACGGCTTCCAGTTTTACTGCGACCGAGTGGGCGGCCTCAAGGGCTTCCGCGGCACCGGGGCGTCCGGTGGCCAGCAGTGCTTCCGCTTGCCGCCAGCGGCAGATCGCTTGTTCGTAGATCGCGCCGTAGGAATAAGCCTCGGCGGCTTCGGCCCATAGGTCCGGGTCTGCCGGGCCTTCCAGCGCCGACGCGGCGGCTTCCATCCGGGCCAGCCAGGCTTGGCCTTCCCGGCCCATCGTGCCGGAGCGCGGGTGTCCTTCGGCCGCACAGCGACGGCCGTGTTCCAGGAGGCGGCGGCCGGTGGCCACGTAGGCGTCCGCTGCGGCCTGGTCGCCCTTGGCTCGGGCTTCGGCGGCCAGTGCGGCGGCCGACGGGATCGCCAGTGCCACGATCCGGATTCCGCCCAGCAGGGCGGTTTCGACTTTTTCCAGCCACAGCACCAATTCTTCGGTGATCCGCAGCGCTTCGGCGTGGTCGCCGCGCCAGGCGGCCAGTTCGATCGCGGCGTCGCCGGCGGCCAGGGCGATTTGCAGGTCCGCCATCCACTGCTGGCGGAGGTTCGGCAACGCCTTGGCAGCTTCGGCGAACCGGCCGCGGCCGACCAGGAACAACACCCAGTTGGCCAGGATCCGGGCGGCGACTGCGCTCGATACGCCTCGTCTCGCGCGGCCTGCGGCGTCTTCCTTCGGCCAGTCTCCGCTGAGGTAGCGCAGGTACAGCAGCCGGGCGCGCAGCTCAAGCCCGTACGCGCTCCAGGTGAGCCCGACGGACTCCGCCCGTTCGACCCCGCGCGCGGCGTGGGCGAGAGCCAGGTCCATCTCAGCCTGGTCGTCGTAGCTGAGGGCAAGGAAGTACATGGCGCGGATCTCGACGTTCAGGGCACCCGCGTCGTGTGCCTTGCGTTCAGCCTCGCATAAGCGTTCGCGCGCCTCGACAGGGTCTCCTGCGCTGTCGGCCAGCGTGCCTAGCGTGACGAGCGCTGACGCCTCAGCGCCGACCGCCCCGACGGCCCTCGCGTCGGTGACCGCGGTGTGTGCGCTGGCCAGAGCCTCGTCCGGTTGGTCGAGCAGGCGTTGGAACCCGGCGCGCGAAGCCAGCACCCACGCCCTCGCGCCGCTCGGCTCCCGGTCGGCGACCAGTTCCCAGGCGCGCTCGATCGCCTGGACTGCCTCGTCGAACGTGCCTTCCAGGGTGAGCAGCGTTTCGGCCAAGCGACGCCAGACCTTCGCCGCGTGTTCGGGCGACGCGTCTGGTTTCAAGGCTTCGGTGGCTGATCGCGCGTAGGCCACCGCTCGTTCCGGCTCGCCTGAAGTGCCAGCGAAGTACGAGGCTTCGCTGAGCAGCTTCAGTTCGTCGACGCCTTCCGGACGGTTCTCCGGGGCCACTGCGTCCCAAATGGACTGTGCCTGCTCGATGTGGCGCAGAGCGGCACCGGGCGCACCGAGTTTTTCCGCTTCGTCCGCGGCGCGCAGCAACGCGGACAGGGCGGTGTCGAAATCCCGGCTTTCCAGGCTGTGGAAGGCCAGCTTCGCGTCGTGGCCGCGGCCTTGCGGCATGGACTGGATCCGCGCGGCGTATCCGGCGTGCATCCGCGTGCGCTCGCCGGGCAGCAGGTCCGCGTAGACCGCTTCCTGCAGCAGGGCGTGGCGGAAAGTGTAGAAACCGCGCTCGATGACCAGGACGTGGTGTTGCACGGCTTCTCGCAGTGCCTCGTCTAACTCCAGGTCGCCGATGCCTGCCACTTGTGCGAGGGCGGCGTGCGACACCGATTCGTTGGCGACCGAGATGACCCGCAGTACACGGCGCGTTTCCGCCGGGAAGCGTTCGAGCCGGGCGAGGAGGACTTCGGCGAGCCCGGCGGGGAGATCTCGGCAGTCGGCGCCGGTGGCGAGGAGTTCTTCGACGAAGAACGGGTTGCCCTCGGACCGTTCGGCGATGTCCGCGACGACATCAGGGGACAGCGGTTCCTCGGCCAGCGCCGCGACGAACGCGCGCGCGTCGGCCGGTCCGAACGGGGCCAGCGTGAGCTGTTCCACGGTGTTCAGCCGGACCAGTTCCGACAGCAGGCCGCGCAGCGGATGCCTGCGGTGGACGTCCTCCTCGCGATAGCTGCCGACGACCAGCAGCCGCTGCGCGCGCAACCGGCTGAGCAGGAAGGACAGCAGATTGCGGGTGGAGGAATCCGCCCAGTGCAGGTCTTCGAGCAGAACGACCACCGGCTGCTCCTGGCCGACCTCGGTCAGCACCCCCAGCACCGCGTCGAACAACTGGAGCTGGCCCAGGTCCTGCTCGGGCCGCACCCGGCGGACGCCCTCGCGCTCCCCTTCCGAAACCTGCCCGTGGTCACCGGTCGCCGCGGGCTCCGGAGCGCCGCCCTGCGGCAGCAGCATCCCGAGCGCGGACCGGGCGCGCACCGCGGCCGAGACCGCGGGATCGGCCGACGACCCCAGCGGAGCCAGCGCTTCGGCGAACGGCAGGTAGGGCAGACCGCCGTCGCGCACGTCGATGCAGCGGCCGGTGAGCACGAGCCCGCCACAGCCCGCGACGTGCTCGCCGAGCGCGGTGAGCAGACGGGTCTTGCCGACCCCGGCGTCGCCCGCGATCAGCACCGCACCTGCTTCTCCGCGTTCTGCGCGCGCGAAGGCTGCTCGAAGCCGACGCATCTCCTGCGTGCGGGCGACGAGCGGAATACCGGAACCGAGACGAGGCACGAGATGCATTCTCACCTACACCCCCGACAGTTCCGGCATGGATTTGCTCGTGGCGGCCGGTTCGGCCAGTGATCTCCGTCCGATCGGCGGGCGGAGGGAGTCCGGAGCGGACGGCGATCCCCAGGCTGATCGGCGTACGGACCGAAGCAGGCTTCCGGCGGGAAGACCTGGTGTGCTCTCGATGGTGCTTCGCAGCGGGCTGGGAAGCACCGGGAAATGCGCTGGCGGAGCGCCCAGCGGAGCAGTGTTGCGGCAGCGGCGGAGCGGAGTTGATTCCGGTCCGGCAAGCCGGACGATGGCGGAGCGGGCCCTGGATCGAGCCGGTCCGGCGGGCGGAGCGGCGGACCGGAAACCGTGTTCCGGCGCGTCCGCCCCGCCCGACCCCCTTACCGTCCCCGACCCGGCGCCGGGGCTCAAGCGCTATGTCGCGCCCGTGCCTCCGGTACCGTCGCCGTGCGCCTTTCCTGGCGGGGCACCTCGACGTTCGTGAAGCGGTGCGCCCGCACCCAGCGGACGACGCGGTTGCCGCGGGCCATCCGGGCGTGGCGGGCGGCGCGGCGAAGTTCGGCCATCCGGTAGTCGACCTCGGCGCGGGTCGCGTCCCAGTTGTAGTCGCTCATCGTGTTCTCCCCAGCGGGTCGTCGTTCCTTGATGACGACTACTTTCGTGCTGAGGGCCCGCCCCGGGCATCGGGTGATCGCCTATCCCGGACGCGAAAAGACCCCTTACCCGAGGTCTCGACCGGAGATGTCCAGGTCGAGCGGGGTAAGGGGTCTTAGTGCAGCGTTCAGCCGAACGAACGGGTCAAGCCTGGCCCTGGCCGTCGGCACGCACCGCGTCCAGCAGCCCCTGCCAGCCGGCGGCGGGCAGGCGGAACGCTCCGCCTTCCGGGTCTTTCGAGTCGCGCACCGCGGCGCCGCCTGCGACGAAGGCGACCTCGACGCAGTCGTTGCCGCCGCCGCTGTAGCTGCTCTTCCGCCACTGGGCGCCGGAAAGGTCGGCCATCATGGTCCCCACATCCTCACTGTCTCGGGTTGGTGTTCCTCGGTTACTGAACCGCGGCGGCCTGTTCGGCGAACCGGCCGGCCGCGTCGGTGATCAGAGCCACCGAATCGTCCGGTTTCAGCGCTGCTGCGCGCAGGTGGTCGAACATCAGCGCGTAGCGCCGGACGTCGTCGGGCTGTTCGAGGTACAGGCCGCTGGAAGTGCTGTCGTCGACGTAGACCACGTCGGGATCGGCCTGCTCGGGGAAGCCCATGATGAGGAACGGTCCCTCCATGCCGGGATGCGCCCCGGCTCCGAACGGCACCACCTGGACGGTCACGTTCGGCTTCTCGGCCATCGCGGTGATCCGGTAGAGCTGTTCGGCCATCACCTCGGGGCTGTCGACCACGCGGTGCAGCACCGCCTCGTCGATCACCGCCCAGTATTCGACCGGCGGGTTCTCGGTCAGCAGCTGCTGGCGGGCCATCCGCGCGGCGACCCGGCGGCGGGTCTCGGCCTCTTCGGCGTCCGGGCGCAGCGCGCGGATCACCGAGAACGCGTAGCGCTCGGTCTGCAGCAGGCCCGGGACCAGCAGCGCCTGGAAGGCGCGCAGCGAACTCGCGTCGGCTTCGAGGCCGACGAAGGTGCCGGTGAAGACTTCGTTGTAGGCGTGCCACCAGCCGCGTTTGCGCGCTTCGCGCGCCAGCTGGACGAGCGCTTCCTGCTCGTCGCCGGTGATGCCGTACAGCGCGAGCATGTCCCTCGCGTCGCGCGGGGTGACGCCGACGTGGCCGGTCTCGATGCGGCTCACTTTGGACGCCGAGCACTCCAGCTTCTCGCCGACCTCGTCGATGGTGAGATCGGCGGCTTCGCGCAGCCTCCGCAGCTCGCTCGCGAGGCGCCGGCGGCGAACGGTCGGTCCCTGGCCTCTCGCCACGGCAGCACCTCCGGTCCGTATTGTTGCCCGCACTGCATATCTAACCAGGTGATCGACTTGTCAGTGGAGTAATAACACCGGGGAATTCCCGGCGGCTCGCCGGGAGCCGCCCTTCACTGGTTCCGATCCGCTCCCGAACTGCATTGTGCAGAGTGCGCTTGTACTCTGGCATCCTGCGGGCCGCGACGCGAATCCAGTCGCGCCGACGGTCCTGAGCAGCGTAGACGACGGCCGCCCTCGGCTATTCGCGGCCACGCGGGAAAGCGGACGACCACGGTGTCCGGGGCCGCCCCCCGACCGGTCCCGGGCACCTTCCTTTGCTTCGCGGCATTACTCAGACGGGTTTTTCCGCGCAATTTCGCCACGGGAGTGTGACGGTTTCCGACGATTTCCGTGCAGACAGCCACTCTGCGTGGTCATCGGCGAGGCGAGGCGTCCCGGACGTCCTTATCGGACCCGCAGCAGTCCTTCTTGGACCACGGTGGCGACGTGCAGGCCGTCGCGGGTGAAGAACCGTCCGGTGGCCAGCCCGCGGGCGCCCGAGGCGCTCGGCGAGGTGCTGTCGTAGAGGAACCACTCGTCGGCGCGGAACGGGCGGTGGAACCACAACGCGTGGTCGAGGCTCGCGCCGAGCACCTTGTCGACGTCCCAGTACACGCCGTGCCGCGCGAGAACCGAGTCGAGCAGTGTCATGTCCGAGGCGTAAGTGAGCACGCAGACGTGCAGGAGCTGGTTGTCCGACAGCTTGCCGTCGGCTCGCATCCACACCCGGTGGCGCGTCGGGCGTTCGCCAGTCGTGCGGGTGACCCACGGCGGCTCGCCGATGTAGCGGATGTCGATCGGCCGCGGACGTTCGCTGAAGCTCAGGCCGAAGCCGGCGGTCAGCTCGGGGAAGGTCGGCAGCGATTCGGGATCGGGCACGTCCGGCATCGTCTCGGCGTGGTCGATGCCCGGCTCGTCCTTCTGGAACGACGCGGACAGCGAGAAAATCGCCTTGCCGTGCTGGACCGCGACGACGCGCCGCGTGGTGAACGAGCGGCCGTCGCGGATGCGGTCCACTTCGTACACGATCGGGACGCTCGGGTCGCCGCCGCGGATGAAGTACGCGTGCAGCGAATGGACCCGCCGCTCCTCCGGGACGGTCCGGCCCGCCGCGACGAGCGCCTGCCCGGCGACCTGCCCGCCGAACACCCGCACCGGCGAGTGCGCGGGCGAAACGCCGCGGTAGATGTTCTCTTCGATCTTCTCCAGGTCCAGCAGCGCGACGAGCTTGTCCAGCACCGGCTGCCCGCCGCCACCGGTGCTCGTGTCGAGTCCGGTGGCGGCTTCCCTGGCCATCTCAGTCATGCCGGAACCCTATGCAACCGGGTTCCGGCATGTCCCTTATGCGTGGTCGTCTTCACCAAGCCGGTGGACGTGGATCAGGTTGGTGGACCCGACGGTCCCGGGCGGGGAGCCCGCGACGATGACCACGAGGTCGCCGCGCTGGTACTTGCCCATTTCGAGCATCGCGTGGTCGACCTGCTGGATCATCTGGTCGGTCGAGTCCACGCGCGGCACGATCTGCGTCGTGGTGCCCCAGGTGAGCGCCAGCTGGCTGCGGACGCTCTGCTCCGGCGTGAACGCCATCAGCGGCAGCCGCGTGTGCAGCCGCGCGAGGCGGCGCACGGTGTCTCCGGACTGGGTGAACGCGACCAGCGCCTTGGCGTTGAGCCGCTCGCCGATGTCGCGGGCGGCGTAGGAGATCACGCCCCGCTTGGTGCGCGGCACGTGCGACAGCGGCGGCACGACCGGCGAATCCGTCTCGACGGCCTCGACGATCCGGCCCATGGTCTGGACCGTCTCGATCGGATACCGGCCGACGCTCGTCTCGCCGGAGAGCATCACCGCGTCCGCGCCGTCGAGGACCGCGTTCGCGACGTCGGAGGCCTCGGCGCGGGTCGGGCGGGAGTTGTTGATCATCGACTCCAGCATCTGCGTGGCGACGATGACCGGCTTCGCGTTCTCTCGGCAGATCTGGATGGCGCGCTTCTGCACCAGCGGGACCTGCTCCAGCGGCAGCTCGACGCCGAGGTCGCCGCGGGCGACCATCACCGCGTCGAAGGCCAGCACGATGGCCTCGAGGTTGTAGACCGCCTCGGGCTTCTCGATCTTCGCGACGACCGGCAGGCGGCCCTTGCCGACGCGGTCCATCACCTGGTGCACGAGGTCGATGTCGGCGGGCGAGCGCACGAAGGACAACGCGATGAAGTCGACGCCCAGCTGCAGCGCGAACTCCAGGTCCTCGATGTCCTTCTCGGACAGCGCGGGCACCGAGACGTCCATCCCGGGCAGCGACACGCCCTTGTTGTTGCTGACCGGGCCGCCCTCGGTCACCTCGCACACGACGTCCTGGCCCTCGACGTCCTTGACCACCAGGCCGACCTTGCCGTCGTCGACCAGCAGCCGGTCGCCCGGCTTGGCGTCCTTGGCGAGGCCCTTGTAGGTGGTGGAGACCCGGTCGTGGGTGCCGGCGACGTCCTCGACGGTGATCCGGACGACGTCCCCGGTGTGCCATTCCGCCGATCCGCTGGCGAACGTGCCCAGCCGGATCTTCGGTCCTTGCAGGTCGGCGAGGATCCCCACCGCCCGGCCACTTTCGGCGGCCGCGGACCGGACCAGGTCGTAGACCTGCTTGTGGTCGCTGTGGCTGCCGTGGCTGAAGTTCATCCTCGCGACGTCCATCCCGGCGTCGACGAGTGCCCGCATCTTCTCCGGCGTGGAGGTCGCGGGACCCAATGTACAAACGATCTTCGCGCGTCGGCTCACGTCCGGAGAGCCTAGTCGCTTGGGCCGCTCGCGTCTGTACCGATCCCGAAACTCCGGGGGAAGAACACGGGAAGGATTCAGTTCCGGCCACCGGTGTGCGCTGGGCGACGGCCCGGCCTGGAGCTGCCCGGAACCACCCGCGCGGGGGATGCCCGGGTCAGCGGCGCGGCTGCTCGCTCGGCCCGACGTGGTCGCGGGCCCATTCGTTGAACTTCCGCAGCTGGCGCCACGATTTCCGGACCCGCTCCAGTGCCTCGCGCTCGTGCAGGAAGTCGTCCGGTTCCCAGGCGCGGACGGCGTACACCGAACGGTGCCGCAGCAGGTCGAGGCGCGGATGGTCCTCGGCGAATCCGCGCGGTTTGGACTTCAGCCGGTCGCCGAGGATCTCCCAGCCCGCGCGGCGCAGGCTCGCCAGGATCTTCTCGAGCGCGGGCCCGTGCAGTTCGGTGTCGACCGCCGTGCGGTACCGGGCCAGCTGGTCCGAGGCCAGGTGGAAGCAGCCGCCGCCGACGCGCAGCCCGGCCGGGCCCACCTCGACGTAGTACGCTCCCCCGCCGCGGCCGGACTCGATCACGCCGCCGCAGTGCGTCTTGTACGGCGTCTTGTCCTTGGCGAACCGGACGTCGCGATACGGCCGGAACACCTTCGCCTCGCCGAAGCCCGCGCCGAACTCCGGCTCCAGCTCGGCCAGCAGCGCCTCCATCGGAGCCCGGACGTGCTCCTTGTAGATCGCCACGTGGTCGTCCCAGTAGGCCTTGGTGTTGTCCGCGAGCAGCCCGTCGTAGAACTCGACGGCGTGCTCCCCGAATCCGCTGAACTTCACCCGCAGCACGATAAACCGGGGCACCGACAGAATCGGCGCCCCGGCTGTATCGAACGGGGTTACTTCGCGAGCGCGGTGATCAGCTCGCCGTTCGAGGTGTCGCCGGACAGCTCCCAGAAGAAGGTGCCGCCGAGGCCCTGCGACCTCGCGTACGACGTCTTGCCCGCGATGGTCGAGGGGGTGTCGTAGCTCCACCAGTTCGAACCGCACTTGGCGTACGCGGTGCCCGCGACGGTGCCGGTCGCCGGGCAGCTCGTCTTGAGGATCTTGTAGTCCTCGATGCCCTGCTCGTACTTGCCCGGAGCCGGTCCGGTCGCGGTGCCGCCCGGCGCGCTCTGCGTGACGCCGGTCCAGCCGCGGCCGTAGAAACCGATCCCCAGCAACAGCTTCGAGGCCGGAACGCCCTTGGTCTTCAGCTTCTGGATGGCGGCGTCCGAGTAGAAGCCCTGCGTCGGCAGGCCGTTGTACGAGGTGAGCGGCGAGTGCGGCGCGGTCGGGCCTTGGGCCGCCCAGCCGCCGAAGAAGTCGTACGTCATCACGTTGTACCAGTCGACATACTGCGCGGCGCCCGCGTAATCGGTGACGTCGAGCTTGCCGCCGTTGCTGCCGTCCGCGGTGATCGCGGCCGTCACCAGCTTCGACGAGCCGAACTTCGCCCGTACTGCCGCGAGCAGCTTCTTCAGCGCGTCGGGACCGCTCGTGTCACAGGTGAGGCCGCACGCGTTCGGGTACTCCCAGTCGATGTCGATGCCGTCGAACAGCCCGGCCCAGCGCTTGTCGTTGACGAGGTTGTAGCAGGAGTTCGCGAAGGCCTCCGGGTTCTTCGCGGCCTGGCCGAAACCGCCGGACCAGGTCCAGCCGCCGAACGACCAGATGATCTTCAGGCCGGGGTGCTTGGCCTTCAGCTTCTTGAGCTGGTTGAAACTGCCCGCGAGCGGCTGGTCCCAGGTGTCGGCGACGCCGTCGACGCTGCCCGCCGCGTCGTAGGTTTTCTGGTAGTCGGCCCACGCGTCGCCGATCGCGCAGCCGCCGTTCGTGACGTTGCCGAAGGCGAAGTTGATGTGCGTCAGCTTGTTCGCCGACCCGGACGTCTCGATGTTCTTCACGTGGTAGTTGCGGTCGTAGATGCCCCAGTCGGTGAAGTAGCCGACCACCTTGCCGGCCGCGGCCTCCGTTCTCGCGGGCGCGGCCGTCGAAGCGGCGGGGACGAGCGCGGCCGCGGCGGCGAACGCCGCGGTCGCCAGGCCGGCCAGTGCCAGCAGGCGTTTTCTGCGCAAGCGAAGCATCATTGCTCCCTTCAGAAGTCACCCTCGGTGACGAGCTGATGACGGTGGGGACAAATGCACCGTAAGTGGACTAGACCACTAGGTCAATGGTTTAGACCACAAACCGGACATTCGGCGGTACTCGCATTCCTTGACAGGCATATGCGCCGCGAGGCAGATTTCCGGGGTGATGCAGACCTTCGACGTGCTGGCCGAACCCCGCCGCCGCGCGCTGCTGGACCTGCTGCTCGAGGGCGAGCGGTCGGTCGGCGAACTGGTGGCCGAGCTGCGGCTCAGCCAGCCCGCCGTGTCCAAGCACCTGCGCGTGCTGCGCGAGGCCGGGCTGGTGACCGTGCGGGTTTCCGCCCAGCGCCGCTGCTACCGGCTGCGCGCGGAACCGCTGGCCGAAGTGGACGCGTGGCTCGCGCCCTACCGGCAGTTCTGGGCCGGCCGGCTCGACGCGCTCGAACAGCGGCTCGACGAAACCGAATGAGGAGCACTCCGTGATCCGAGTGGACGGCCGGACCCTGCGGTGCGCCGACGTGGTCGCGGCGGCGCACACCGAAGGCCCGCTGGCGATCGACGTGTCCATCGCCGCGCTGCGGGCCGCCGAGCACTCGTGGAAGCTGGCCGAGGACCTGAGCACCCGGCGGGTGGTCTACGGCCGCACCACCGGCGTCGGCGCGAACAAGGACGACGCGGTGGACGAGCCCGCCGAACACGGCCTCCGCCTGCTGCGCAGCCACGCCGGCGGCAGCGGCGAACTGCTGCCCGACGGCCACATCCGCGCGATGCTGCTGATCCGGCTCAACCAGCTGCTGGCCGGCCGGTCCGGAATCAGTCCGGAGCTGATCGGCGCGCTCGCCGAAGCCGTTCGCAGCGGGGCGCTGCCGGTGGTGCACCGGCTGGGCGCGATCGGCACCGGCGACCTCGCGCCGCTCGCGGAAGCCGCGCTCGCATTGGCCGGGGAACGCGCGTGGGCGATCGGCGCGGTGCCGCCGGTTCCGGTGCACGCGGGCGATGCGTTGGCGTTCATGAGCAGCAACGCCGCGACACTCGCCGAAGCGACTCTCGCGGCGATGAGTCTCGACACGCTCACCCGCGCGAGCCACGCCGTCGCCGCGCTCACGTACGTGGCTCTCGACGGCAACCCCGAGGCGTACGCGACGCCAGTGCACGAAGCACGTCCGCACGCCGGGCAGGTGGCGTGTGCGGCTGAGATGCGGCGGCTATTGGGCATGCACGGCACGCCGAAGCCGGGGCGTCGGCTTCAGGATCCCTTCGGGCTGCGCGCTTTTCCTCAGGTGCAAGGCCCCGCGCTGGACGCGATCCACTATCTGCGTGACGTGCTCGCCGTAGAAATCAATGCCAGCACGGAAAATCCGATGATCTCCACGGTGCACGGCGACGCGTACCACCACGCGCACTTCCACACCGCGTACGTCTCGACCGCGCTCGACCAAGTCCGCGCGACCGTGCATCAGGTCGCGGAGCTGTCGGTGGCCCGGCTGGGCGACTTGGTGGAACCGGAATTCACTGGCCTGCGGCCGTTTCTCGCGGTCGGCCCGCCGGGGAGTTCCGGGGTGATGATCCTGGAGTACGTGGCGCACGACGCGCTCACCGAACTGCGGCAGGCGGCGTTGCCCGCGACGCTCGGGACCGCGGTGGTGTCGCGGGGAATCGAGGACCACGCGAGCTTCTCGACCCAAGCCGCGCGAGCCGCCACGGCCGCGGCGGCCGCGTATCGGCAGGTGCTGGCTTGCGAGCTGGTGGCGGCGGTGCGGGCGTTGCGGATCCGGAAGGCGGAGCTGGTGGATCTGCCGGTGCGGGCGGCGTTCGAGGCCGCGGCGGAGGTGCTGGACGAGCGGCTGGAGGACCGGCCGTTGACCGACGACATCGCGAAAGCAGCCGGGGTGCTGGAGGAGCTGGCGCGGATTTGACTGGCCACAGTGGACACTCTCCTCCGGCTCCGATCCCGCCGATGTCCGTGAGGGGCCCCCTGAGGGAATCTGATTCCCTCAGGGG
>NZ_JBSHAM010000161.1:0-12139 GCF_053611505.1 Amycolatopsis sp. NPDC054798
CCTTGAGGGAATCTGATTCCCTCAAGGAGCCCTTCACGGACGGCCGGGTCCCGCTACGCTGATCTTCGTTGCCTACCAACGGGAGGAAAGCGCGTGGCGCAGTGGAATGACCTGGTCGCCTTCATCAGGCAGACCTACCGGGTGATCCGGGACGACCCGGGCGAAATCCGGATCCGGGTCCTGTTCGGCGACGACGCGGAAACGACGGGGCGGGCGCAGGTCGTGGTGATCGCCCGGGAGATTTTCGACCAGCGCGAGGACTGGGTGCAGATCGCGACCCCGTTCGCCCGCGTGGACGAGGTGGATCTGCTCACCGTGCTGACCGAGGTAGGCCAGACGCTGGTCGTCGGCGGGCTCGTGGTGATGGGCGAGCATCTCGTGCTGCGGCATTCGCTGCCGTTGCTGAACCTCGACCTCAACGAGTTCACCGATCCGCTCGAACTCGTCGCCGGTTCGGCCGAGCTGCTGGAACAGCAGTTCACCGGGCGTGACGACTACTGAGCCGCCGCACCCCCGGAAAAGCGGGGCCCTGATCCGATCAGGGCCCCGCTTTCCTTGTCTCAGTACAGCTGCGTGACCGGCGGCCGCACACCGTCCATCCTGGACTGGACACCCGGTTCGACGGCCGGGCAACGCTTGCCCCGGCCCGGATCCGTGCCGTCGATCAGGAACGAGTCGGCGGCGTCGATGACGCACTGGCTCTTCTTGAAGTACGCGGCGTGGCCCCAGCCCTCGTAGGTGAGCAGCGGCGCGCCGGACTGCTGCGCCGCGCGCACCGCCCAGCTGTACGGCGTGGCCGGGTCGTACCGGCTGTTCAGCATCAGCATCGGCACGCCGGACCGGATGGACAGCGGATGCTGCGGGTTGCGCACCGGCCCCGGCCAGTTGGCGCAGCCGGCCGCCGCGTTCCAGCCCAGCGGCGAGAAGTGCAGGTCAGGCGAGATCCTGGCGAGCGCACGGCGGTAGCTGTCGAGCTGCGGGTAGCTGGTGACCGGCAGCCGCCAGTCCGAGCAGAAGATGCTGTTGAACGGGTTCGGGATGGGGATCTCGTTCTTCGCGAACGACGCCTCGGCGGGCTTCCCGTCGCGCAGGTTGACCATGCTCTTCGCGAGCTTGTCCCAGGTGGGGCCGTAGAAGTTCTGCGAGACGAGCCCGACGAGCGCCATCGGGTCGAGCTTGTCGTCCGGCGTGCCGAGGCCGCCGCGTTCGGCGCGGGCGTAGAGGTCCGCCATCACCGCGCTGACGTCCTGGCCGTGCAGCGCGCACGACGTCGTCCGGTCGCACCAGTCGGAGAACTGGTCGAACAACTCTTGCGTGGCCTGGGTTTCCGTCTTCAGGAACTCCCAGGCGCCGCGGATGGAATGGTCCATGTTGCTGTCGAGCACGAGCGCGCGCACCCGGTCCGGGTACGCCTCGGCGTACTGCTGACCCATCAGCGTGCCGTAGGAAACGCCGTAATAGGTGAGCTTCCGGTCGCCGAGCGCGGCGCGGATCGCGTCCATGTCGCGCACCACGCTGCGGGTGTCGGAGCGGGTGGCGAGCGGCCCGGTGATCCGCTCGCAGCTTTGCCCGAGGGCGCGGTTGTACGCCAGCAACTGCTGGAATTCGGCGGAATCCTTCGGCAGGACCGGGTTTTTCGCGGTGAGCTCGTCGAGCCCGCACTGGATCGCGGTGCTTTCCCCGACCCCGCGCGGATCGAAGCCGACCGTGTCGAACCGCGCGGCGACCTTCGGCGACAGCGACCAGCCGCTCTGCACCTCGCCCGCTCCCGCGCCGCCCGGCCCGCCGGGATCCATCAGCACCGAACCGATCCGGTGCGCGGGATCGGTGGCCTTGCGCCGCGCGAGCGCCAGCTGGATCGTGCCGTCGCCGGGGCGGTCCCAGTCGAGCGGCACGGTGAGCTTGCCGCATTCGGCCCCTTGCCCGGTGGGGCAGGGTTTCCAGTCGATCGCCGCCGGTGCCGCGGCGCTCGCCGGCGCCGCGGTGAACAATGCCGTCGCCGCGGTGACCGCGCCGGCGACGGCGGTCAGTTTCCTGCCCAGACCCAATGCCCTGCCCCTTCGGCGTGAACTGGAGACGTCCGAGCCCTCGATCTTGCCAGAAGGTGACGGGTGCCACTAGGGCGGGCTAGTGTCCTTTGTGGACTGTTCGGGTGGTGGCCAGGTGCACCTGGAAGACAAGCGGAATCAGCCCATCGGGGCCGGAAAGCCCTGGTGCCTCGGCGAAAAACGCGGTTTTCAGCGCCTGGGAAGCCGATTCGCCGAGCGGGAAGAGGTTGTAGACGGCCGAGACGAAATCCCAGACCTGATCGAGTGTTCCGCTGAGGTCGATCGCCTCGGTGCGCCACTGAACGGGAGCGAACCCGGCAGGCGCGAGGATTTCGTCCACTCCGGCCTGATCACGGGCGCGCTTGTCGCCGAGCCGGGGAAGCTGCTGTTCGACCGGGACGTCGGCGAGGATTTCCCGCAACAGCTTGCCGAACAGTGCGTACGCCTCGCCTCCGGCGGCCCCGCCGCCGAGGACGAGCGACAGCTGCCCGCCCGGCCGCAGCACGCGCGCCAGTTCCGCAGCCACCTGGTCGATTTCGGACATCAGCATGAACGCCATGTGCGACACGCAGGAATCGAACGCGCTGTTCGCGAACGGCAGTTGCTGCGCCCGTCCTTCCACCACCGCTGCCGGACGCTGCTTGGCGAGCACCAGATCTGCTGTCGATACGTCAATTCCGGTCGCCTGGTGCCCTGCCGCGGCGAGCAGGTCGAGCAGAAATCCGTCGCCGCAAGCGAGATCGAGCACGCGTCCGGTCCCGGCGATCTCGTCGCGGAGAAGTTCGTAACTCGACCGCCCGTCCGCGCAACGTCCGCCGCCGAACGTGCGAGAGGTAACCGCCGGATGGCTTGCGTGGAAGGCACGAAAGAAGGTTTCTCGCCCGAACTCGGTCACTCTCCCAACTTACGCACCGGCGCGAAACCCCGCCCGCCCTTTGTAGAATCACCGGATGGCGGACGTGGCTCCCGATCGGCGCGAGGCCGAGGTCTGGTGTTCCTACCAGCGCGTGCAACGGGCGCTGGGAAGTGTGCTCGACCGGCAGCTGGAGCGCGACGCCGGGATCTCCGGGGCCGATTACGCCCTTCTCGTCCCGCTCGTGAACGAGCCGGAGGGCGTGCTGCGGATGCGGGAACTCGGCGCGACCGTCGAATGGGACCGCAGCAGGTTGTCGCATCACGTGAGCCGGATGTGCAAACGCGGGCTGGTGGTGCGGGAGAACTGCACCGAGGACGCGCGCGGGGCGAACGTCCGGCTCACCGACGCCGGACGGGCGGCGGTCGCGGCCGCGCAGCGGCAGCACGGCGAACTCGTGCGCCGGTATTTCTTCGACCAGGTCAGCGGCCCCGAGCTGGAGCTGCTCGGCCGCGTCTTCTCCCGGATGCTCGCCCGGCTGGCGCAGGACTGATCGAGGCCGTCAGCGCTCCGTGCGGGCGCGGTAAGCGGTGCGCCGCAGTCTTGCCGCATCGCCTACCGATCCAGGGGAGCAGAGATGACCAGCAAGACCGTTCTCGTGTCCGGCGCCAGCGTCGCGGGTCCGTCCGCCGCCTACTGGCTGCACCGTTACGGCTATTCGGTGACCGTCGTCGAGGCCGCGCCGCAGCTGCGGCCGGGCGGGCAGGCCGTCGACTTCCGCGGCGAGCAGATGAAGCTCGTCGAAGCGATGGGGCTGCTCGACGACCTGCGGGAGCACGAGACCGCGCTGCGCGAGCAGGTGCAGCTCGACCCGTCCGGACAGCCCGCGTTCACCTTGCCGAGCGGGTTCACCAACGGCGAGCTGGAAGTCCTTCGCGGCGACCTCGCCCGCATCCTCTACGACCACACCAAGGGCTACACCGAGTACGTCTTCGGCGATCGCGTCACCTCGCTCACCGAGACCGCCGACGGCGTCGACGTCACCTTCCGCCACGGTGCCCCGCGCCGGTTCGACCTCGTCGTCGGCGCGGACGGCATCCACTCCGGCGTGCGGACCGCCGCGTTCGGCCCGGAGGCCAAGTTCCGCACCGACCTCGGCTACCACGTCGCCGGGTTCACCGCGCCCAACCACCTCCGCCTCGACCACAGCGGCCTCCTTTACAACGAACCCGGCCTCGGCGCGATCGTCACCAGCCACCGCGACCCGGCGACCGTCACGGTCGGGCTCACCTTCCGCGGCGACCCGGACGGGTACGGCCGTCCGGATCTGGCCCGGCAGAAGGACATCGTCACGGAGGTCTTCGCCGACGCCGGATGGGAACTCCCGCAGCTGTTGACCGCCGTCGCCGACGCACCCGACCTGTACTTCGACACCGTCGGCCAGATCAAGCTCGACAGCTGGTCCCGCGGCCGGGTCGTGCTGCTCGGCGACGCCGCCTGGTGCGCCGGGCCGGGCGGATCCGGCACCGGCCTCGCGATGATGGGCGCGCAGGTGCTGGCCGGGGAACTCGCCGCGGCCGGCGGCGACCACGCGACCGCGTTCGCCCGCTACGAGCAGCGGCTGCGCAAACCCGCCCGCGTCGGGCAGCGCAACGGTGCCGGTTCGGGAGACTTCCTGGTCCCGGCTACCGCGGAGAAGCTGCGCAAGCGCAACCGGATGTACCGCTCGCTGTGCGGCCCGATCGGCCGCCGCGTCTTCGAGTACATGGGCAGCCGGGCGGCGAACGCGGTCAAGTTCCGCGAATACCCGCAGCCTCGCGCGCACGCCTTGCCTTGACGCTGGCGTCAAGGTTTAGCGTCGAAGACATGCGGATCGGCGAACTAGCTCAACGGGCCGGGACCACCACGCGGGCCCTGCGCTTCTACGAGGCGCAGGGCCTGCTCCCCGCGGCGCGCGCGGCGAACGGCTATCGCGAGTACGACGAGGACCACCTGCGCCTGGTCAAGGAAATCCAGACCCTGCGCACGGTCGGGTTCAGCCTCGACGACACCCGTCCGTTCGTCGACTGTCTCCGCACCGGGCACGACGCGGGCGACGCGTGTCCGGCTTCGGTCGAGGTGTACCGGCGGAAGCTGGAAGAGGTCGAAGCCTGCATGCGCGACCTCGCCGCGGTCCGCTCCGCCCTGCTCGACAAGCTCGCCGCCGCCACCGCGCGCCCGGCTGACCCGTGCACTGCCCTTTCCGAACTTGAGGAGTCCCGATGACCACCGACGCCACCTTCGCCGCCGACGTCCTGGAGCACGACCAGCCCGTCCTGGTCGACTTCACCGCCGACTGGTGCCCGCCGTGCCGGATGATCGCGCCGGTGCTCGCCGAGATCTCCGCGGAACGGCCCGGCCTCACCGTGCGCGAAATCAACACCGACGAGAACCCCGAAAGCATGCGCGCCTACCAGGTGATGGCGCTGCCGACGCTGATGCTGTTCCGCGACGGCGCCCCGGTGGCGTCGTTCGTCGGCGCCCGGCCGAAGGCGAAACTGCTCGCCGAACTGGACAGTGTGCTGGGCTGAACCGGTGGCCTTCCCCGTTTGCCCGGTGGCCCGGTGACGGAGCAGGTACAAAGAGTGCACGACTTTCGGGAAGGCCGTGCCATGACCGCTTTCGTGCGCTCTTACCTGTTCCTTCGCCGCGCCATCGGGGTACTCGGGATCCTGCTGCCGATCGTCGTGATCGTCGGCAAGGAACTGCTGGAGGGCGGCGGCCTGCTCGGCTCCCTCAGCGGCTATTACTACAGCGATCTCCGGAACGTCTTCGTCGGCACGCTGTGCGCGATCGGCGTCTTCCTGATCGCCTATCGCGGTTACGGCCGCGTCGACGACATCGCGGCCAACGTCGCGGCGGTGGCCGGCATCGGCGTCGCGCTGTTCCCGACCCAGCCAGTCTCGCCGACGCCCACCGAGCACGCGATCGGCGTCGCGCACCTGGTGTTCGCCGCGATCTTCTTCCTCACGCTGGCGTTCTTCTGCCTCTTCTTGTTTACCAAGGACGACGGCGCGCCGACCAAGCGCAAACGTTCACGCAACGTCGTCTACCGGGTGTGCGGCATCGTGATGCTCGCGTGCCTGGTGCTGATCGTGGTCAACGGCCTGTTCTTCAGCGCCGCCACCGCGGCCCTGCATCCGACGCTCTGGCTGGAGTCGCTCGCGGTCTTCGCGTTCGGTTTCGCCTGGCTGACGAAAGGGCAGACGTTGCTGGCCGACCAGCCTCAGCCGAGTTTGGCGTAAGCCTCCGAGACCTGAGTGAGCCAGGCGACCTCGGCGGCGAAGGTCTTCGCGTCGTGGTCGTCGAACGCGCCGTTGTCCTGGCTTTCCGCCGGGGCGACGCCGGACGTCTTCGCCTCCAGTGCCTGACGGATCTTGCGGGCCTCGGCCATCGCCTGGTCGCCGTCCGGGGTGTCGGCGCGGTCCATGTACGGCCGCAGCGCGCGCCAGCCGTCGCGGATCTCGATCACCCGGCGGTGCAGCCGGTAGTGCAGGTCCGACCAGCGCCGGTCCGTCTCGCCCGCGGCGGGCGGTTCGAGCGCGATGCCCGGCGAGGATTCGTACAGCGAATGCCACAACGGATAAAGCGCGCGATAAGACCGGTAATTGCGCTGCCACCGCGCGACCGACGACACGTGCTCGCCCCACGACGGCATGGTCAGCCCGAACGAGACGATCACGATGCCCAGCGCGCTGAACACCGACGGCAGGATCGCCCACGTGCCGAGGTGCCAGCCGAGTACCGGGCTCACGATGTTCACCGCGCGCGTGGCGCAGTAGAGGAACAGCACGACCGCGCCGACCGCGAGCGTCCGCAGCGTCCGGCGCAGCCACACCCTCGACGTGCTCCGGGCGTACGGCAGGCACTGCAGGTAGATCGTCACGCACGGCACCGCCTGCGAAATGATGAACAGCAGCAGATAGGTGAGGATCACCGGGTCGCTGCTGCCCACCGCGAAGGCGGTGCCCGGGGTGCCCGGTTTGTTGCCGATGAAGAACAGCACGGTGAGCACCACGAACAGCACCGCGCCGGAGCCGATCCACGCCCGGATCTGAGTGCGGATCTCCGCGGGCGGATTCGCCCAGAGCATGAGCAGGAGCTGCGCGCTGATGCAGTACGCGACCGCGGCCAGGTGCAAGATCAAAATAGCCAGGTTGGGGATCCCGAACAGCGAACCGATGCTGAGCGAGACCGCGCCGAGAGTGAAGGTGACGCACTGCAGGATCAGCGTCGTCATCAGCACGATGTAGGCCGGGTCGCGCCACGAGCGGCGCATCGAGAAAAGCTTGTACAGCAAGGCCGCGTACGAGGAGATCGCCGACAGCGAGAATAAAATGATCTTCAGGGTGTTCACTCGCGCCCCCGGAATGCGGTCAGTGCCCGGCGGGCGGAACAGTGTGCGGGGCAGCCTTGGCGGAATTGTCCACGATCGGCGACCATACACCACCGCAACGGACTGAACTAGGGCCGGAAAACTGGTCCTGGCCTGGGGTAATTCCGATTGGATCTCGGGGGTCGGCGGGCTGCTCGGGACTCCGTCCGGTGAACGACGGGTGGCCATTGCGTGAACGGCCGCGGCCGGATGCGCTGCTCGCTAGGGTGTCGCCATGGGTCTTCAGGTGGTGCTCGGGTTCGGACCGGCGGGGGCGGCCACCGCCCGGCTGCTGGCCGGACGAGGAGAGCGAGTCCGGGTGATCGGCCGTTCGCCCCGAGAGAACGAACCGGGGCTGGAGCACGTCGCGCTCGACGCCTCCGACCAGGCCGCGCTCGCCGAAGCGACCAGGGGCGCGACAGCGATCTACAGCTGCGCGAGCCCGCCGTATCACCGATGGGCGACCGATTGGCCGCCGCTGCAGGCCTCGATCTGCGCGGCGGCCGAAGCGAACGACGCGCTGCTGGTTTCGCTGGGAAATCTGTACGGCTATGGTCCGGTCGACGCTCCGCTCACCGAGAATCTGCCGCTCGCGGCCACCGGGACCAAGGGCCGGATCCGGGCTTTGCTGTCCGAACAACTGCACGCCTTGCACGACGAAGGGCGTATCCGCATGGTCGAGGTGCGCGCTTCCGATTTCTTCGGTCCCGGAGTGACCGACGGCGGCCATCTCGCGGCTCGCGTAGTGCCGAACGTTCTGCAAGGACGGAAGGTGCAGGTGCTCGGCGATCCGGACGCCTCGCACAGTTGGACGTACATTTCCGATGTCGCGCGCACGCTGGTCGCGGCGGCGGGAGAAGAAAAGGCGTGGGGCAAGTCGTGGCATGTGCCGACTGGACCGCCGCGGTCCGCCCGGGTCATGGTGGCGCTGCTGTGCGAGGCGGCCGGAGTGGCTCCGGTGCCTGTGCAACGCCTTTCCCCGATGTTACTGAAGGCGGCCGCGCTCGTTTCGCCGATGCTGCGCGAGCTGCAGGAGGTCCGCTACCAGTTCGACCGCCCGTACGTGCTCGATTCCCGTGCCGCACAGGAATTTTTCGGTATTGTGCCGACCCCGGAGAAAGCTCAGGCCGCCGAGACCGTGGCCTGGTGGCGTGATCGCCTGGCTACCGTGAGTTGAGTTGTCTGTGCATTCCTCCGCACATTGCCCAATGCCCTTGAAAAACTGGGTAAGGACGGGCAATCTCGGTGTCGACTGGGTGGGGATCGGCACGAGGAAGTCATGCCATGGGGTCTGCAAGATCTGGGTGGGAAGAATCCGAAAATAGCCAGGACATCGCCGTTGTCGGAATGGGATGCCGTTTTCCGGGGGCGCGCAACGTCAACGAGTACTGGGATCTGCTGAGCGAGCCCAAACCGCAGTTTCGGCGAGTGCCGGATTCGCGGTGGCGGCGCGAAGCGTTCTACCATGACGATTTCCGGGACAGCGCGGCGGCGTACTCCGACCGCATGGCGCTGCTCGACGACGTCGGGGACTTCGACGCCGGGCACTACAAGATCCCGCCGCGGCGGGCCAAATCGCTCGACCCGCAGCACCGGCTGCTGGTCGACCTGACCCGCGAGGCGCTGCAGGACGCGGGGTGGGAAGCCGGGGGGTTCGACCGCGACGACACGTCGGTGATCATGTCGCTCAGCGACAGCGGCTACCGCGACATGAGCACGCTGCACCTGCGGCTGAAACAGCTGATCGGCGGCGAATTCGGCCGGGCGGGCGATCCGGCGATGGCCGAGGCGGCGTCCGCGGTCAGCGGGCTGCACGCCACCGCGATGGCCGGCCTGCTGCTCAACATGGGGCCGAGTTCGATCAGCAACGTCTTCGACCTGCACGGCGAGAGCTACGCGCTCGATTCGGCCTGCTCCGGCGGGCTCACCGCAGTGGCGAACGCGGTGTTCGCGCTGCGCGCGGGCCGGTGCCGGATCGCCGTCGCCGGCGGCGCGCAGCTGATCCTGGCCCCGGACCTGTTCGTGGGCCTGTGCCGGATCGGCGCGATCTCGCGCACCGGCGAATGCCGTCCGTTCGACCGCCGGGCCGACGGATTCGTGCTCGGCGAGGGGGCCGGCGTGCTGGTGCTGCGCCCGCTCGCAGACGCGCGGGCGGCCGGGGACCGGGTGTACGCGGTGATCCGCGGCGTCGGGCTGTCCAACGACGGCACGGTCAAGGGCGGCATGATGCCGCAGGAATCCGGCCAGCTGCTGGCGTTGCGGCGGGCCTACCGGGACGCGGGCGTCGACCCGGCGTCGGTCGGCTTCCTGGAGGCGCACGGCACCGCGACCGCGGTCGGCGACGACGTGGAGATCAGCGCGCTGACCGAACTGCGCCGCGGCGCGGAAAACCCGGCGTATCTCGGCGCGGCGAAGTCGGTGGTCGGGCATTCCCTTGGCACCGCCGGAATCGCCGGGCTGATCAAGTCCATTCTATCCGTCCACAAGGGACAAATTCTGCCGCAGCCGGATTTCGAAGCGGCTGATCATCTGCCGCTGCACGACGCCGGGCTCCAGGTGGCCGGCCAGCTCACGCCGTGGGACAGCGACGGACCGCGCCGGGCCGGGGTGAGCGCGTTCGGTTTCGGCGGCTCGAACGTGCACGTGGTCGTCGAGGAGGCGGCGCAGGAAACCGCGCCCGCCGAGACGCCCCGGCTGCTGCTGCTCACCGCGCGGGACCGGGCCGGGCTCGCCCGGCACGCCCGGGAAGTGGCCGAGACCCTCGCCAGCGAGAACCCTCCGCTGGCCGCGGTCGCGGGCACACTCGCTCGCCGGACCTTCTTCCCGGAGCGGCTCGCGGTGGCCGCGCAGGACGTCGCAGACGCGGCCGCCAAGCTTGTCGCCGCGTCAGTCGCGCTTGAGTCCGGGCAAGGCGGAGAGCTGGTTCCGGGCGTGTTCGCTGGCGTCGTGTCACCCGGGGAGGAGCCGGTCGAGGACGGTGCCCCGGCCGAGCTGGCTCCGCGCGCGGTGACCGGCGCGGGGCTGCGACCGGCCGCGGACGGCCTGCCGCGCTGCACGCTGCCGCCGAGCCCGCTCAGCCCGCGTCGGCACTGGGTGGTGGACGACGCGAAGCTCGCCAAAGCGCAGACGCTGGAACCGCTCGGCGCCACCGCGGCACCGGTCGAGGAGCCGGAGGACAAGACGTCCGCGCGGGACGTGCTGGCAGTCGTGCTCGAAGAAGTCGCGCGGACGACGGCGTTTCCGGTCAGCGAGTTGTACGCCGGGCAGTTGCTGGTGGACGATCTTGGGTTCGACTCGCTGATGCTCACCGAGCTGGAAGGCCGGCTGCGCAAGCGGTTCCCGGGGTTGCCGCTGGAGGTCGAGCAGTCGGGTGCGCTGACGGTGGGTGCGGTGGCCGGGATGATCGCTCCGGCAACGGTTTCGGTGCCTGCCGCTCCTGCACCTGCCGCTCCGGCTGTTCCGGCACCGGCTGTTCCGGCTCCGGAGTGGGATCCGGCGAGCGCGGCGATCGAGGAGTTTCCGGAGGCCGCGGCGATCGAGGCGCGGCTGAAGGAGTTCGATGATCTCGGCGTGCCGAATCCGTACTTCCGCAAGCATCAGGGGCGGATGGATGCCACGACGTCGGTGTCCGGGCGGGAGTATTTGTCCTTCTCCAGCTACAACTATCTTGGCCTGGCGGGGCATCCGGCGGTGACCGCGGCGGTGCACGAGGCTGTCGAGCGGTACGGGACTTCTGTGTCCGGCAGCCGGTTGCTCGCCGGGGATCGGGATCTGTCGCAGGATTTGGAGACTGAGCTTGCCGCGTTCCTCGGGGTCGAGGACAGTCTGGTGCTGGTCAGCGGGCACGCGACGAATGTCGGGGCGGTCGGGCATCTGGTCGGGCCGGGCGATCTGATCGTGCATGATTCGCTGGCGCACGACAGTATTTTGCAGGGCTGTGCGTTGTCGGGGGCTACTCGGCAGCCGTTTCCGCACAACGACATGGCGCGGCTGGAGGATGTGCTGCGGCGGTCTCGGTCGCGGTTTCGGCGGGTGCTGATTGTGGTCGAGGGCGTGTACAGCATGGACGGTGATGTCGCTGATTTGCCTCGGCTGATTGAGCTTAAGCGGCGCTATGGGGCGTTGCTGATGGTGGACGAGGCGCACAGTATCGGGACGATGGGGCCTCGCGGGGCTGGGGTCGGCGACCATTTCGCGGTTGATCGTTCCGGGGTGGATCTTTGGATGGGGACGTTGTCGAAGTCCCTGGCCGGGTGCGGGGGGTATCTCGCGGGGTCGGCGCGGGTGGTGCGGTGGTTGCGGTATTCGTTGCCGGGTTTTGTTTACAGCGTGGGGATTACTCCGGCTAATGCGGCTGCTTCCCTTGCGGCGTTGCGGGTTTTGCGGGAGGAGCCGGAGCGGTTGGTGCGGTTGCGGGAGAATTCCCGGTTGTTTTTGAGGTTGGCCGGGGAGGCTGGGTTGGCGACCGGGTCGGCTGGGGATACGCCGATCGTGCCTTGTGTGGTGGGGCAGTCGGATATGACGTTGAGGTTGGCTACGGCGTTGTACGAGCGGGGGATCGTGGTGGATCCGATTCTCTATCCGGCGGTGGAGGAAGCGCAGGCTCGGTTGCGGTTCTTTATCACCAGTGAGCATCGGGAGGATCAGTTGCGGTATGCGGTGGGGACTGTGGGGGAGGTGTTGGCTGGGTTGCGGGCTTGAGCTGACGGGGGCGGCTCGTCGCCTGGCGGCGACATTGCTTTGGGTGGGCGGGGCACCCCGAAGCCCAGTGTGCTGACGGTTCGGGGGTGCTTGTCAAGGCGGGAAAGATGCCTTGACAAGCAC
>NZ_JBSHAM010000162.1:0-12075 GCF_053611505.1 Amycolatopsis sp. NPDC054798
CTGATTCCCTCAAGGTGGCCCTCACGGACATCTATGTCACGCCACCCGCCGCAAGCCCGGGCGATGCTCAGTGCCCCCGCAGGGGAGCTGCGCGCGACGGCTACTGAGAAAACCCCAATGTGGCATTGGGTGCGTGGGACGCACCGAACGCCACATTGGGTGCATCGCGGCAGGGCCCGGGGGCAAGGGATGGGCCCTGAAGGGCCCCTTGAGGGAATCTGAGTCTGTGCGGGTTCCCCTCACCGACTCGCCGAAATCAGGTGCCCGGCGGGCGGTCCCGGACTACGCAGGTTAAGCGTGCGGTGCAGGTGCGGCGGCCTTCGTCGTCGGTCAGCACGATTTCCGAGGTGATGGTTCCGCGGCCGACGTGCAGCGGGGTCGCGACGCCGGTGACAGTGCCGGAGCGGACCGCGCGGTGGTGGGTGCAGGACAGTTCCAGGCCCATGGCGGCGCGCTCGGGGCCAGCGTTGAGTGCGGCGAGCACCGAGCCGAGTGCTTCGGCGACGGTGGCGTTCGCTCCGCCGTGGAGGAGCCCGTAGGGCTGGAGGTTGCCTTCGACGGGGATCGTGCCGACGACCCGCTCGGGGGTCAGCTCGATCAGCTTCAGCCCGATCTTGTCGTTCAGCTGCTGGTCCGCGACCGCGGGGTCCATGCCCGCGAACTGGTCCGGCGTGATTTCCGCCGTCTGCTCGGTCACTCTCTGCTCCTCAACCTATGCGACACGCAAGAGTGTCAGACCCTCACCCTAGACTCGCCCCCGTGAGCCCGAGTGAGAACCAAACCGTTGCCAAGACCACAGGCGCCGCCGGTGCGCAGGAACGCCCCCGGCTGCTGCTGATCGACGGCCATTCGATGGCCTATCGCGCCTTCTTCGCCCTGCCCGCGGAGAATTTCCGCACGAAGACCGGGCAGGTCACCAACGCGGTCTTCGGCTTCACCTCGATGCTCATCAATCTTCTGCGCGACGAGAAGCCGACGCACCTCGCGGTCGCCTTCGACCTGTCGCGCAAGACCTTCCGGTCGGAGACGTACGCCGACTACAAGGCCAACCGCAGCGCGACGCCGGACGAGTTCCGCGGCCAGGTCGACCTGGTGAAGGAGGTGCTGGAGGTCCTCGGCATCCCCTCGCTCACGAAGGAGAACTACGAGGCCGACGACGTCATCGCCACGCTCACCACCCAGGCGGGCGAGGACTACGACGTCCTCATCTGTACCGGCGACCGCGACGCGTTGCAGCTGGTCAACGATCGGGTGACCGTGTTGTACCCGAAACGGGGGGTCTCCGACCTCGTGCGGTTCACGCCGGACGCGGTGGAGGAGAAATACGGCCTCACCCCGGCCCAGTACCCGGACTTCGCGGCGCTGCGCGGCGACCCGTCGGACAACCTGCCCGGCATCCCCGGCGTGGGGGAGAAGACCGCGGCGAAGTGGATCCGGCAGTTCGGCTCGCTGGCCGACCTGATCGACCGGGTCGACGAGGTCAAGGGCAAGGTCGGGGCCGCGCTGCGCGAGCATCTGTCGTCGGTCCAGCTCAACCGGCAGCTCACCGAGCTGGTCCGGGACGTGCCGCTGGAGTCGGTGCCGGACCAGCTGGAGCTGCGCCCGTGGAACCGCGAGGAGGTGCACCGGCTCTTCGACGAGCTGGAGTTCCGCGTGCTGCGCGACCGGCTTTTCGACACCCTGAGCAGCGCCGAACCGGAGGCCGACGAGGGCTTCGAGGTGTCCGGCTCCGCGCTCGCGCCGGGCGCGCTCGGCGCCTGGCTCGAAGCGCACGCCGGCGGGGCCGAACCGGTCGCGCTGTCGTTCCGGGCCACCGGGGCGTCGGTCCGTTCCGACCTCAAGGCGGTCGCCTTCGCGACGGCCGACGGCGAGGGCGCCTACGTCGACGTCACCGCGATGGACGAGGCGGACGACCGGGCGCTGGCGGCGTGGCTGGCGGACCCGAAGATCCGCAAGATCGGCCACGACCTGAAGGTGCCGCTGCACGCGGTGCGCGCCCGCGGCTGGACGTTCGCCGGGCTGAGCATGGACACCGCACTCGCGGCGTACCTCGCGCGGCCGGGGCAGCGCACGTTCGGGCTGGACGACCTGGCCCTGCGCTATCTGCACCGCGAGCTGCGTTCGGAAGCCGGCGACGGCGACGGTCAGCTGTCGCTGCTCGACGGCGGCGCGGACGAGCTGGAGCAGAAGGAGATCTCCGCCGAGCTGGTGAAGGCGCGCGCGATCTTCGAGCTGGCCGGCGCGCTCACCACCGAGCTGGGGGAGCTGGGCGGCGCGAAACTGCTGGCCGAGCTGGAACTGCCGCTGCTGGAAGTGATCACCGAACTGGAGGCCGCGGGCATCGCGGTCGACGTCGACCAGCTCACCGAGCTGGAGGCGCATTACCTCAGCCGCGTCACGCAGGCCGCGGAATCCGCGTACGAGGTGATCGGCAAGCAGATCAACCTCGGTTCGCCGAAGCAGCTGCAGGTGGTGCTGTTCGACGAGCTGGGCATGCCGAAGACCAAGCGCACCAAGACCGGCTACACCACCGACGCGGACGCGCTGCAGTCGCTGTTCGAGAAGACCGAGCACCCGTTCCTGCAGCACCTGCTGGAACACCGCGACGCGACGCGGCTGCGCACCACGGTCGAGGGCCTGATCAAATCGGTCGCCGACGACGGGCGCATCCACACCACGCTGCAGCAGACGATCGCGGCCACCGGACGGCTGTCGTCGATCGAGCCGAACCTGCAGAACATCCCGGTGCGCACCGAGGAAGGCAGGCGCATCCGCGACGCGTTCGTGGTCGGCGACGGCTACGCCGAGCTGATGACCGCGGACTACAGCCAGATCGAAATGCGGATCATGGCGCACCTGTCGAAGGACGAGGGCCTCATCGAAGCCTTCAACAGCGGCGAGGACCTGCACACGTTCGTCGCGTCGCGCGCGTTTTCCGTGCCCGCCGCGGAAATCACGCCGGAACAGCGCTACCGCGTCAAGGCGATGTCGTACGGGCTGGCGTACGGCTTGTCGGCGTACGGACTGTCGCAGCAGCTGAAGATCTCGACGGAAGACGCGAAAGAGCAGATGGAGGCGTACTTCTCGCGGTTCGGCGGGGTGCGCGACTACCTGCAGTCGGTCGTCGGCGAGGCGGCGAAAAGCGGTTACACCGAAACGATCTTCGGCCGCCGCCGCTATCTGCCGGATTTGAACAGCGACAACCGCCAGCGCCGCGAAATGGCCGAGCGGATGGCGCTGAACGCCCCGATCCAGGGCAGCGCGGCGGACATCATCAAGGTGGCGATGCTGAACGTGCACCGCGCCCTCGCCGAAGCGGGCGCGCGCAGCCGGGTGCTGCTGCAGGTCCACGACGAACTGGTGCTGGAAATCGCCGACGGCGAGCGCGCGGACGTCGAGAAACTGGTCCGCGAGGGCATGGGCTCGGCGGCGGAACTGGCGGTGCCGCTGGAGGTTTCGGTCGGCTACGGGCGGTCGTGGAACGAGGCCGCGCACTGAGCTGACCCGTGCCCGGGGCCGGTCTCCGGTCCCGGGCACAAAAGCGGAGCGGGGAAGCGCGGCGGGCTCGCGGGACCGGGCATCGTGTCCGTGGGGGCGAACGCGGCGCAGGCGACGACATCCGCCAGACGGTCACGATTCCGCGGCACAGACGGGAAACCGGCAACAGGTCCGAGCGCTCGAGTGCGAGCCGACGACAGGACTGCGAACGGATCGCCGACGCGTCCGAGCACAAACACCGTTTCAGCCAACGGAATCAGCAGTGAACTCGGCCGCTCGGGCACGAATCAGCCGCCCGGACAAGCCCCGCCCACCTGTCCCGGGAAACTCGAAAACCTCTGCACGCTCCGGTAATCGCTCCGCCGCCGTCGTCCCCGCCGCCACCGCCATCGGGGGCTTTCCCTGTCCAGCCGCCAACACGGAGCGAACCCGGGAAACCCGTGTCACCCACGAGAAGTGCCGCGACGCCGCTGAACGGGTGAGGTTGCTGCTCCAGCGTGGGCCACTTTCCGCGAACGCCGCCCGGCCCGCCGTGAGCCCGGCGTAGGGTCCACCCGTGGGGTACCAGGCCGAGCGTCGACGCTGGCGGGTTCGCCTGCGCGACCGCGACGGCGGGATCCGCGGGGCAGGCACGATGCTCGACGAGGACCACGTGCTCACCTGCGCGCACGTCGTCGAGCGGGCAGGCGGGCCGGACGCGGACGTCCTGGTCGATTTCGTCGGGCTGCCCGGCACTCCGGTCGGCACCGGCCGCGTCGTGCCGGGTGCGTGGGTGCCGCCGGGGCGGGACGAGCGCGGCGACATCGCGGTGCTGCGGCTGGACGGACGGGTGCCGGGAGCGCTGGGCGCGCCGCTGTACCGGATGCCGTTGTCGGACGGGCAGGCAGTGCGCGCTTACGGGTTTCCGCCGGGCGCGGACGAAGGCCTGTGGACGTTCGGCGAACTCGCCGGCGAAGGCGGGCCTGGCTGCGAATGGGTGCAGCTCGGCCGGAAGACCGACGACCAGCCGATCACCGGCGGGTTCAGCGGCACGGCGGTGCTCGACGAGGAGACCGGCCGCGTGGTCGGCATGGTCGTGTCCCGGTACAAAGCCGAGGGCGAGCGGGTCGCGTGGATGATCCCGGTCGAGACGATTCTCGGCTATCTCGGCGCGGACCGGTGGGGGCGGGGGAGTCCTGCGGTCGACCAGAGTTTCGGCCGCGAACTGGACCGGGTCGCGTACGACCCGCAGTTCGCGCGCGAAGTCGTGGGCTGGTTCGGCGAGGGGCACGGCGTGTGGGTCGTCGTCACCGGCGAGGCCGGGTCCGCGAAGGCCGCCGCGCTCGATCTCGCGGTGGTGCTTGCCGACCGCGAGCGTTCGGCCGCGGCGAACGCACTGCGAGACACCCTGGCCAAGGAAACCCTGCCGCCGGCGGGAAGCGTCGACCTCGCGGTGGACGCTGCGGGCAAGACCTCCGCTCAGGTGCGGCAGCGGCTCGCGGAGCGGCTCGACCTCACCTTGGACAACGGCGTGACGCATTCCGGGATCGGCCGGACCGTCGTGGTGAACGCGATCGACGACGCGGCCGAGCCGGAACGGCTGATCGGCGAGGTGATCGTGCCGCTGGCGGACCGCGCCGCGCGGCTGGGGATGCGGCTGGCGCTCGGCTTTCGCCGGGAGTCGTCGCCGGGGCTGACGGAGTTGCGGTCGCGCCGCAACGGAGCCCGGCCGGAGGGGCTGGCGCGCCGGATTTCCGCGCTGGACAAGCAAATCGACGAACTCGCCGGTCTGGAGGAGCACATCGCCGAACTGGCCCCGCGGTTCGCGGTGGACGACATTCCGCCGCCGCGAGTGCGCCGCCGCCGGGGCGCGGTGAGCCGGTTGCAGGAGGCCGCTGATCTCGGGGACGTCGCGTGGGCGGAGCGGCACGTCGAAGAGGTCGCCAGTGTGGTGGCTGCCGATCTGGCCGCGGCGAAAACCGCACGGGACCGGCTCGACGCCGCGCGCGACCGCCGCACCGAATTGCGGTTTCGCCTCGACGGTTACGGAGAGCGTGCCCGCGCCGCCGGCCGGGTCGAGGATCCGCTGCTGGATTCGTTGTACGCCAACGCTTGGCAGTTGCTGTACGAGGGCGCGTGCGATCCGGAGGCAGCGGCGGCGGCCGTCGAAGAGTTCGGCGCCGCGGTGCGCGAGGGGAATCGATGACCGCCTGCGCGCGCCCGAACTGTTCCGGCACGATCAGCCGTGCCGGGTTCTGTGCGAAATGCGGCTGGGCGCCGGGATCCGAACCGAAGAAGCTCGCACCGAAAGCCGACGCGACGCTCGTCATCCCCGCTCCGGGCGCGAGCCGGATCGCCGACACCGTCGTCACGCGAGAGCAGCAGACCGCCGGACACGGCACCGGCGACGACTACATCCCGCTCCCGGTGGTCGTCCTGCCGGACATCGCCGGCCGGGTCCTCGCCGATCCGCACGTCGCCGAGGACGAACGGTACTGCGGCAAACGCGGCTGCGGCGCGCCGGTCGGCCGCTCGGCCGGCGGACGGCCCGCCCGCACCGAAGGCTTCTGCCCCCAGTGCGGAACGCCGTTTTCGTTCTCTCCCAAGCTGTTTCCCGACGACGTGGTGGACGGCCGCTACCAGGTGCACGGCTGCATCGCCCGCGGCGGGCTCGGCTACGTCTACCTCGGCACCGATCTGCGGCTGAAGCAGTACGTGGCGCTGAAGGGCCTGCTCAACACCGGCGACGAGGCCGCGGTGCGGATCGCTGAGACCGAGAGCCAGGTGCTGACCTCGCTCGACCACCCGAACATCGTCCGGATCCACGACGTGGCCACGCATCCGGATCCGCACGGCGGCCCGGACGCGCGCTACATCGTCATGGAGTTCGTCGACGGCCTCCCGCTCGCGGAGGTGATGCGGCGCGGCCGCGCCATGCTGGACGGGCCCGAGGGCAGGCTGCTCGTCGAGCACGTCGTGGCCTATGGCCGGGAGATCCTCACCGCGCTCGGCTACCTGCACGAGCAGGGGCTGCTGTACTGCGATCTGAGCCCGCAGAACGTGATCCACGGCGAGAAGCGGGTCAAGCTGATCGATTTCGGCGCGATCCGCAAGATCGGCGACCAGACCAGCCCGGTCGTCGGCAACCCGCGGTTCCAGATCAGCGCGACGGAACTGGACGAGCACGGGCTCACCGTCCGCTCGGACATCCACACCGTCGGCGCGACGCTGCGAGATCTGTTCCGCTGCAGCGACGGCTGGCCGCATCCGGCCGACAAGCGGATCGCGCTCGGTGTCGAGTCGTTCACGCAGGTGCTAGACCGGGCGACCGGGCCGTACGAGCACCGGTTCGCCACCACCGGCGAAATGCTCGTGCAGCTCGACGGCGTGCTGCACGAGATCCTTTCGCTGCGCGATCGCCAATCGCGGCCGTCGATCTCCACCCTGTTCACTGAGGCGGCAGTGCTGCTGGACGCCGGGCTCGGCCAGCCCCGGCCGGTCGGCGAATGGGTACGCCGTGCCCGGCGCACCGCTGGCCCCCTCGGCGCGCTGCCCGAACCGTTCGACATCGCACTCGGATTGCCGGTGCCGCACGAGGATCCGCAGGACCCTGCGGTCGCCTTCCTACGCACCGTCCGCGCGCCGGATCCCGCGCGGCTGCTGAAAAAACTCGAACGCGCGGACTCGACCGTCGAGGTGGAGCTGCGTCGCTGCCGGGCCTGGCTCGAACTGTCCGAAGCGGACCCGCGGGGAACGCAGCAGGCGGGCGAACGAGTGGACGCCGCTGGGAAACTGCTCGGCGCCCGGGCCAAGCACGACTGGCGGATCGCCTGGCATCGCGGGCTGGTCGCGCTCGCCACCGGTGCGGTGGAGAGCGCGCAGGCCTGGTTCGAGCGAGTGCACCGCGACATCCCGGGCGAGGAGACGCCGAAGCTCGCGCTCGGCCTGTGCGCGGAGCACTGCGGCGGGCCGAAGCAGGCGGCGCGCTACTACGACGCGCTGTGGGTGCGGGACCACCTGCAGGTCAACGCCGTTTTCGGGCTCGCTCGCGGGCATCTGCAGCTGGACGAGCGCACGGCGGCGGTCGAATTGCTGGACCAGGTCCCGGAGTACTCGCGGCATGACGAGGCGGCCCGGATCGCGGGGATCCGCGTGCGCGCGGGAATCTTGCCCGCGGGGGACGCGCTGCCCAGTCTTGAGGATCTGACCGAGGCGATAGACCGGCTGTCCGCGCTGGAAGTGGACCGCGACACCGCGGACCGGCTCACCGCTGAGGTCCGCGAGAGCGCGCTGCGGTGTTTTCTGGCCGGGATGCGCGGGATGCCGCCCGGCCCGGTGCTCGGCGAGCGTCTCGACGAGCACGGGCTGCGGCTGCTGGTGGAGCAGTCGTACCGGCGGATCGCGCGCCGGGCCGGTTCGGCGGAGTACCACGACGCCCTGGTCGACCGGGCGAACGAGACGAGGCCGACGACCTGGGTGTAGGCGGCGAAAGGGCGAGGGATGAGCACGGGTTGGGACGTCGAGGTCCATCAGAACCGGTACCTCGGCGAAGGCGACACCGCGATGCAGGCTGTGGTCACCGTTTCGGCGCGCGCCGACGGCACCGCGTCCCGGCCGCCCGGTGCGGAAGTGCTCCTGGTCGACTGCTCGACGTCGATGCGCTACCCGCCGACGAAGATCGCCGCCGCTCGCCGTGCGGCAGCCGCGGCGATCAGGGCCTTGCCGGACGGCGTCAGCTTCGCCGTGGTCCGCGGCACCGAACACGCAGACCTGGCGTACCCGGCCGAACCTGGTCTCGCGGTCGCCTCGGACGACACCCGGGCGGCGGCGATCGCCGCGGTGGAGCGGTTCGTCGCGGTCGGCGGCACGGCGATGGGCACCTGGCTGGAGCGCGCGCGGAAACTGTTCGCTTCGGTGCCGGACGCGGTGCGGCACGCGATTCTGCTGACCGACGGGAACAACCAGTCGCAGACCGCGGAGTCGCTGCGCCGCGCCCTCGACGCCTGCGAAGGCCAATTCGTCTGCGACGCACGGGGAATCGGCGACGGCTGGCAGCGGGCCGAACTGGTCGAGATCGGCCGGGTGCTGCGCGGTTCCGTCGATTCGGTCGTGCGGGACGAGGACCTGGTCGACGATTTCCGCGCGCTGATGGCCGCGGCGCTCGCCAAGGTGATCCCGTCAGCACGGCTGCGGATCGGCGTCACCGAGCAGACCACGCTGCGGTTCGTGAAGCAGGTCTGGCCGAGCGAATACGACCTGACCTCGCGCTGTGTCCGCGACGGCGACGGAAACTCCGTCCTCTCGCTCGGTTCGTGGAGTGCGGGCGAGACCAGGGAATTCCAGCTCGCAGTGGAGGTTTCGGCGGATGTTCCGCCGGAGTACGGCTGCGACCGGATGCTCGCGTGGGTCGAGGTCGACGGCACCGAGGACGCGGCAGTGCCGGTGCTGGCGCACTGGACCCGCGACCCGGTCGCGCCGACGTTGGTCGACGCGAAGGTGCGGCGCTACACCATGCACGCGGAGCTGAGCGAGGCGCTGGTGAACGCCGACGAGGCGTACGCCGCGGGCGATCACGCGCGAGCGGCGCGGGAATGGGGCCAGGCCGTCGAAATCGCCGCGCGGACCGGCAACAAGGAAGTGCTGCGGCGGCTCGCCCGGGTGGTCGAGACGGACGGCGGCGACGTGCGGCTGCGTCCCGAGGTCACCCGCAGCGAACTGCTCAACCTGCTGGTCTCCACGGTCTCGAACGTCGGGGACGAACCCCGCGACGCCCGTCCCGCGCCGCCCCCGGACGCCGAACCGGTGGTCTGTCCCCAGTGCGAGAACCCCAATCCGGCCGGCGCGCGATTCTGCGAGGAGTGCGGGGAGCGGCTGGCCGGGGGTGCCGCGTGACGCTGCGGACGCGGCAGGCTCTCGTGCGGATCCGGGCAGTGCTGCTCGCCGGGACCGTGCTCGCACTGGTCACGTCGCACCTGGCGGTCAGCGGCGTCGTCCGGACCGCCGACCAGGTCTCGTCCGCGACCAGCCGGGCGATCCTCGAGGTCGCGGCCGCGCGGGACGCACTCGTGTCCGCCGACGCCGCGGCCATCGCCAGTTTCGCGTCGGGGGAAGCGAAACTGGCCGGTCCGGGGCAGGAGTACGAGAACCGGATGGCGTCGGCGAGCCAGAGTCTCGCCCGGGTCGCGGAGTTCAACCAGGCGGGCGACCCCGGCACCGGAACCCTGCAGACCGTCGAAGGCTTGGTGGCGTCGTACTCCGGCGCGATGGGCCAGGCCGACGCGCATTTCCGGCAGCCGGGCGCGGAACTCGTCGGACTGGCCGACCTCTGGTACGCCTCGCGGCTGCTGCACGGCCCCGACAACGTGCTGGAATTGCTGGGAAAACTGCAAAAAGACGAACGCGCCGCCCTCGACGGCCAGATCTCCGGCGCCAGGATGAGCGCCGGTCCGCTCGTGCTCTGGCTGCTGCCGCCGGTCGTGCTGCTCGCCCTGCTGGTCGCCGCGCAAGTGTTCCTGCGCCAGCGATTCCGCCGCCGGTTGAACCTGCCACTGCTCGGCGCGACCGTCCTGGGACTCGGCGTGGTCGCCGGTCTGCTGACAGCCTTCGCCCTCGCCGGACGGCTGGACACGGTGCGCGGCAACGTGGACGAAGCGGTCGCCGTCCGAGAGAAAAACATCGAGGCCGCCGACGCGGGCGGCCACGCCCGCCTGGCCGCCCTCCTGCAACAGCGCTGCGGCCCGCCCGGCTGCGGGTCCACTGTGGACGACTTCCGCCGCCAGGCGCAGGCCGTCTCGACCGCCGCGCCCGCCCAGGACGCCATCACCTCAGCCGCCCGCGCCGTCACGTCCGCCGGGGCCTCGGCCACCGAATCCGGCGGCCTGCCAGTACTGGTCCCCGCCGCGCTGATCCTCGTCGGCGGGCTCGTGGTCGCCGGGCTGTACCGGCGGATCGACGAATACCGGTACCGCCCGTGAAGACTCCACTGTGGAAGAAACTGCTCCTTCTCGCCGCAGCCGCGCTGGTGGCGTCCTCGTCGGCGTGCGGGGTCGCCGCGGACAGCAACACCCTCCAGGTGATCGGCGTATGGACCGAAAGCGAGGAGGCGGCGTTCAACCAGGTGAAGGAACGCTTCAAGGAAAAGACCGGCATCGAAGTCCACTACCAGGGCACGCGCGCCGTGGAACAGGTCCTCGCCGCCGACGTCCAGCAGGGCGCCGCCCCCGACATCGCCGTGCTCTCCAGCCCCGGCGCGCTCGCCGACTACGCCCGCCGCCAGGAGATCAAACCGCTGGACTTCCTCGAACAGAAGGCAGAATCCTTCTACGGCAGGCAATGGGTCGACCTGCAACGCCTAGGCACCGGCAAGCTCTACTCCGTCGCGGTGAAAGCCGACCTCAAAAGCGCCGTCTGGTACCGCCCGTCAACCCTGCCCGGCCCGAAACCCGCCACCTGGCAACAACTAGTCGCTCTCTCCGCCGCCCAGAACACCCCCTGGTGCCTCGGTCTGGCCGCACCTCCCACCTCAGGCTGGCCAGGCACCGACTGGATCGAAGACATCCTGCTGCACTCCGCCGGCCCCGAGGTCTACCGCCAATGGGCCGCAGGCACCCTCCCGTGGACGTCGCCCCCGGTCCGCCAAGCTTTACAAGACTGGGGCACCCTGACCGTCCGCCCCGGCGGCATCCAGGGCGGCGCCCCAGCCGCCCTGCTCACCGACTTCCGCGACGCCGCCCGCCCCCTCTTCGCCGACCCGCCCGGCTGCCGGATGGAACACCAGGGCTCGTTCGCGATGGGCAGCTACCAGACCATGCACCTGCACAACGAGACCGGACCCCACCCGCGCCCCGGAACCGACTACGACTTCTTCCCGTTCCCCGGCTCCGGCGCTTCGGAGGTTTCAGCAGACCTGGCCGCGATGTTCGCCGACACCCCGAAAGCCCGGCAGTTCCTGGACTTCCTGGTCTCGCCCGAAGCACAGCAAATCTGGGCAGGCAACCCGAACGCGACCGCGTTCTCCGCCGGAACCGCAGTAGCCAAGGACGTCTACCGCGACCCCGTAAGACGCAAAGTCGCCGACACCATCACCTCGGGAAAACCCGTCTGCTTCGACGCCTCCGACCTGATGCCCAAAACCATGACCGGCGCCTTCTACCGCGCGATCCTGGAATACACCGCCGACCCAGGCCAACTCGACACCCTGCTAACCCGCCTTGAAGACACCCGCAAGGCAATCCCGAGAAGCGAATGGCTGAACGTCCCTTGTGGACAGTGACCAGCCTCCTCCGACTCCCGTGAGGACCCCTTCACAGCCCACCCCGCCGCCCCGCCCCGGTGCGCCCCAATGCGGCATTGGGTGCATGCGACGCACCCAATGTGGCGTTCGTTGCGTCTGACGCACCCAATGCCACATTGGGGCGCTAGCCCCGCCCCCCACTCAAACCGCCGCCCGCACACCCAACCCCGGCCACGCACCCAAACCCGCGCGCCCACCCGCCACCACCACACCCAAAACACCCAGGCAGCCAGCCCCCGCCCTGCACCCCGATACGAAGCCTTCTCTGCGGTTCGGGGGTGGTTGTCAAGGCATCTTTCCCGCCT
>NZ_JBSHAM010000163.1:0-11589 GCF_053611505.1 Amycolatopsis sp. NPDC054798
GGGCATTTCGGCTGGGTTGGCGTCCCGTGTGGACAGTCGGCAGGCCGAGGTCGCCCGGCTTAAGTCCCTGGCATGGGAATCTGAGTCCGTGAAGGAGCCCTTCACGGCCAGCGAGCGACCGGCCGAGCCGAGAAGCCCAACGAGCGAATTACCGCCCGGGCCGGGAAGCCCAGCGTCCAGTGAAGCGGCGCGGCCGACGGCTCACCGCTTCCGCCCATCGGGGGCTCAGGTCCGACCGGATCTCCGTCCGGGACCGCACCAGCGCCGCCCCGCGCACCCCGCCGACATTCGCGTACACCCGGGTCGCGCCGGCGTCGCGCAAATGCGTCAGCACCCGCCGGTCGAATCGTCCTTCCGGCAGCGAAAACCGCCGCACCGGCGTCCCGCTCAACTGCTCCAGCAACCGCGGCGCCTCGTCCAGCTCCCGGCGCACCGCGAACGAACCGCCCAGCCGCCGCCAGTCCAGCCGGTCCCAGCCGTGCGATCCGACGTGCATCCCCGCGTCCACCAGCTGCCGCAGCCCGTCGCGGTCGACGTACCCGCGCTCGCCGACGCGGCCGGCCAGCGGGAAGAACTCCGCGTAAAGCCCGCGCTCGACCAGCCGGGGCAGCGCGATCTCGACGTCCGAGGAGTTCCCGTCGTCGAAGGTGAGCTGAGCACCGCTCTCCGAAACGACGTCCAGCAGCGCGTCGAACTGGTCCACGGTGATCCACCGCTCGTCCTCGCCCGGATCGAGGGTTCGCTGGGGCCTGCCAATGCCATGCACCGCAAAGGTGATCATCGCGCCTCCCGTCTGCAGTACCGTACCCGATTAATCGGATTCGCAAACGGAGTAGTTACCGACGCTGATCCCGTGGTCAACCGCATAAATCCAGTCCAGAGAAAGCACTCCAGCAGGAAAATCGGAATACGTCCACACTTGTAGACAGCTTCCATCTTCACACGTTTGGGTGAAGATTCAATGATTCCGTTGATAATGCCGCCGCGCCTTCTCTCGGTTGCCGCAGGCCGCCATCGAGCACCAGCGCGCGCGGTTCGCCCGGCTGCGATCAAGAAGGAACAGCTGGCATTCGTCGTTGGCACAGGCCCGCAATCGCCCGGGAAGATCCTTTTCGATCGCCGCCCAATCCAGCACCGCCTCGACCGCCAGCCGCGCCCGCGACGGCGTCTCGATCTCCCAGCAAAGACCGTCCGACGAAACCTCCGGCACCTGACGCACCCCGTCGAGCAGCGGACGCAACACCGCCGGCGAGCTGTCCCCGCGCACGACGTCCCGCAGAAGATCTCGCGCCTGACGCAGCAACTCCAGCTCCGCGACGCTCCCGTCGCCCCCGCGCTCCCGCGCCCACTGCCGCCCTCCGGCCGCGTCGGCGAGCGCGTCCTGTTCCTCGCCGTTGACCAGCGGCCTGCTGTTGAGCAGCTCAAGCACGTCCATCGAAGCTCCCTAACCAGACTGAACCCTTTGACAGGTTAGCTCGACTGTGCTTCCCTGGCGAACACCTAACCGGATTAAAACCTCAAAGGGGTTAGTCATGATCCAGCACCGGACGGCGGCCGTCGACGGCCACGAACTCTTCTACCGCGAGGCCGGTCCCGCCGACGCACCCGCGATCGTCCTGCTGCACGGGTATCCGACCAGCTCGTTCATGTTCCGGAACCTCATCCCGCTACTGGCCGGCCGCTACCGCGTCATCGCGCCGGACCACCTCGGCTTCGGCCACTCCGCCGCCCCCTCGGCCGACGAGTTCGACTACACCTTCGACGCACTCGCCGACCTCACGTCCGGCCTGCTCGACCAGCTCGGCCTGGACCGTTACGCGGTTTACGTCCAGGACTACGGCGCCCCGATCGCCTGGCGGCTCGCGCTCAAGCATCCGGACCGGATCTCCGCGATCGTCACGCAGAACGGCAACGGTTACGAGGAAGGCTTCGTCGAGTCGTTCTGGACCGGCCTCTGGGCCTACGGCGCGAACCCCGGCCCGGACACCGAACCGGCCGTCCGCACCGCGCTGAGCTACGACGCCATCCGCTGGCAGTACCTGCACGGCGTCCCCGACCCGAGCCTGGTCAGCCCGGACACCTGGGAGCACGACCACGCCCGGGTCTCCCGTCCTGGCAACGACGAAGTCCAGCTGGCGTTGTTCCGGGACTACCAGAACAACCGCCCGCTGTACCCGCTGCTGCACGAGTTCCTGCGCACCCACGACGTCCCGGTGCTCGCGGTGTGGGGCCGCAACGACGAGATCTTCGGCCCGGCCGGTGCGGAAGCCTTCGCTCGCGACGCCAAGGACGCCGAGGTCCACCTGATCGACGGCGGCCACTTCCTGCTGGAAAGCCACCTCGACGTCGTGGCGGGCTACCTTCGCGGCTTCCTCGGCCGGGTCCTGAAGCGCTGACCTACTTACGAATCTCCAACGTGCAGCACTTCGGCCCGCCGCCAGCCTTTCGCAGTTCCGAAATGTCCACGTACACCGGCTCATAACCCCGCTCGGCAAGCCGCGCGCCGAGGTCGGTCGCCTCGACCGGCAGGACGACATTGCGGCCGTCGGACACCCCGTTCAATCCGAAGCATTCGGCGTCGGCCGCGGTGGCGAGCACAGCGTCCGGGAACATCCGCCGCAACACTCGCTGCGAGCCCGGCGAGAACGCGTCCGGGTAGTAGACGACCTGCGCGCTCGCCGTGTCGGTCGCCTCGGCGAGCACGAACAGCGCGGTGTCCAGGTGGTAGTAGCGCGGGTCGATCAGCTGCAGCGACACGACGGGGACGCCGAGCACCTCCTGCGCCTCGGCGTGCGCGGCCGGGTCGGTGCGGAAGCCGGTGCCGGCCAGCAGCAACCGTCCGGTCCAGGCGAAGTCGCCCTCGGCCTCGTTGATTTTCTCCGGCATGGTCAGGTCGCGGTAGCCGTGTTCGAGGAACCAGCGGCGGAAGTGCTCCGCCTCGGCGGTGCGCTGCGGGGCGCGAAAGCGCGAGCCGAGCACGCGTCCGTCCACGACAGTGCCCGAGTTGGCCGCGAACACCATGTCCGGGAGGCCGGGCTGCGGGTCGATTTCCTCGACAGTGTGGCCGAGGCGGCGGTAGGTGTCGCGCAGCTCGGTCCACTGCGCGACGGCGACGTCCGCGCTGACCGGCTTCGAGGGGTCCATCCAGGGGTTGATCGCGTAGTCGACGGCGAAATAACGCGGCGGGCACATCAGGTAACGGCGGGGCGTCGGCACCCGCGGCGGCACAACCTCTCCCTGCATGCAACCAGGCTAAGGTGGACCTAATCTCGCAATCAATCGCTGTTCAGTGCGCACCTGCGTGCTAAACATTGCGTGTGAACACCATCGACCAGCGAATCGTTTCCTGCCTGGTGGCCAACGCCCGCTCCAGCTATGCGGAGATCGGCAAGGTGGTCGGGCTGTCCGCCCCGGCGGTGAAGCGGCGCGTGGACCGGCTGCTGGAAACGGGCGTGCTGCGCGGCTTCACCGCGGTCGTCGACCCGGAGGCGCTCGGCTGGGGCACCGAGGCGTTCGTCGAGGTGCACTGCCAGGGCAACGTCACGCCCGGCCGGATCCGGGCCCGGCTCGAACCGCTGACCGAGGTGGTCGCCGCGTACACAGTGTCCGGTGCGGCGGACGCGATCGTCCACTTGCGCGCGGCCGACATCCACCATCTGGAAACCGCGCTGGAACGGCTGCGCGGGCTCGAAATCATCGACCGGACAGTGTCGACAGTCGTGCTGTCCCGGCTGCTGGAGAGGCCGCCGACGCCGTCGTGAGTGGCTACGCCGGTTCTAACCGGCATAGGCACTCACGACGATGCGATGCTGAGCGCCATGACCGACCGCATTCACAGCGAGCACGACCAGGGCGTCGCGCTGCTCACCGTCGACGCCCCGAAGAGCCGCAACGCACTCACCCTCGACCTCTCCGCCGAGCTGGCCGCAGCGGTCGCGCGCGCCGAAGCCGACGAGAGCGTGCACGCAGTGATCGTTACTGGCGCACCGCCGGCGTTCTGCGCGGGCGCGGACCTCACCGCGCTCGGCAAGGCCGACGCCGAAGGACTGCGCTCGGTGTACGCGGGCTTCCTCGCTGTCGCGGCCTGCAGCCTGCCGACGATCGCCGCGGTCGGCGGGGCCGCCGTCGGCGCTGGTCTGAACCTCGCACTGGCCGCCGACGTCCGCCTGGTGGGACCGCACGCCAAATTCATCCCGCGGTTCCTCGAACTCGGCCTGCACCCCGGCGGCGGCATGACCTGGATGTCGCAACGGATCCTCGGCCCGCAGCAGGCGTCCGCGATGGCGCTGTTCGGCGAAACCCTTACTGCGGAATCCGCGGTGAAAGCCGGGTTCGCACTGCGCTTAATCGAGGGCGACCACGACGCATTGGTCCAGGCCGCCCGCGACCTCGCCGCCCCGACGGTCGCCGCGCCGCGCGAGGTCGTGCTGTCCACCAAGCGGACTATGCGGCTGACGAGCGTCCTCACTGAACACGCCGCGGCAGTCGACGCCGAACTCGCCCCGCAGCTGGAATCGCTGGCCGCACCGGCATTCGCGCAGCGTTTGGCGGCGATGAAGGCGCGCATCAGCGGCCGCTGAACCGGCCCGCGCACAAATTCTCACATTCCGGGAACCCTCAACCTGGAGCAAACTGCTGGTCAGTGCCGCACCGGCGACAAGAGACGCGCGTCACTCCGGACCGCGGGCCGATCCGCCCTACGATCGAGGGCACCCCGGCGGGCATTCGGTCTGCACACCCCACACTTGGGCCGGACTCGGGCCGAGGCCAGGGCGTGGCGAGTAACCTCGGAAGCAGGCCTCGGCGGGCTCCCCGGGGAGCCGACCCTGGCCCGCAGCACGCCGGGAGAGAGGGATTCCCTGACCCATGAGCACCAGTGCGAACGGCAGCGCGGCCGGGAACGGCGCGCTGACCGCGTCCCGGTCCACCGAGGTGAACAAGCTGGACCGGGTGGTCATCCGGTTTGCCGGCGACTCGGGCGACGGGATGCAGCTGACCGGCGACCGGTTCACCTCGGAGGCGGCGGCGTTCGGGAACGACCTGTCGACCATGCCCAACTTCCCGGCGGAGATCCGGGCGCCACAGGGCACCATCCCCGGCGTCTCGTCTTTTCAGGTGCACTTCGCCGACTACGACATCCTCACCCCGGGCGACCGGCCGGACGTGCTCGTCGCGATGAACCCCGCGGCGCTCAAGGCGAACGTGCGGGACGTCCCGCACGGCGGGACGATCATCCTCAACACCGACGAGTTCTCCAAGCGGAACCTGGTGAAGGTCGGCTACGAGACCGACCCGCTCGAAGACGATTCGCTGTCGCCGTTCCAGGTGCACCGGGTCGCCATGTCGACACTGACCCAGGGCGCGCTCGCCGACACCGGGCTCGGCAAGAAGGACGCCGAACGCTGCAAGAACATGTTCGCGCTCGGCCTGCTGTCGTGGATGTACCACCGGCCGACCGAGGGCACCGAACGCTTCCTGCGCGAGAAGTTCGCGAAGAAGCCGGACATCGCCGAGGCGAACATCCTTGCCTTCCGGGCAGGCTGGAACTACGGCGAGACCACTGAATCGTTCGCGACCACCTTCGAGGTCGCGCCCGCGAAGCTGAACAAGGGCACCTACCGGCAGATCACCGGGAACACCGCGCTGGCGTACGGGATCGTGGCCGCCGGACAGCAGTCCGGGCTGCAGATCCTGCTCGGCACGTACCCGATCACTCCCGCTTCGGACGTGCTGCACGAGCTGTCCAAGCACAAGAACTACGGCATCATCACCTTTCAGGCCGAGGACGAGATCGCCGGCATCGGCGCCGCGCTCGGCGCGTCCTACGGCGGGGCGCTGGGCATCACGTCCACGTCCGGGCCGGGGGTCGCGCTGAAGTCGGAGACCATCGGCCTCGGCGTGATGACCGAACTGCCGCTGGTGATCATCGACGTGCAGCGCGGCGGGCCGTCCACCGGTCTGCCGACCAAAACCGAGCAGGCCGACCTGCTGCAGGCGATGTTCGGCCGCAACGGCGAATCGCCGGTGCCGATCATCGCGCCGCTCTCGCCGGCCGACTGTTTCGACGCGGCGATCGAGGCCACCCGGATCGCGCTGAAGTACCGCACGCCGGTGCTGCTGCTGTCCGACGGCGCGATCGCCAACGGTTCCGAGCCGTGGCTGGTCCCGAATGTCGAGGACCTTCCTGATCTTCGGGTGGAATTCGCGGCGGAACCCAACTCCGACAACGGATCCGGCGAGTTCTGGCCGTACGTGCGCGATCCCGAGACGCTCGCGCGGGCGTGGGCGATCCCGGGCACGCCGGGGCTGCAGCACCGCATCGGCGGGCTGGAGAAGGCCGACGGCACCGGCCACATCTCCTACGACCCGGACAACCACGACAAGATGGTGCGGCTGCGCCAGGCGAAAATCGACGGCATCGACGTGCCGGACCTTGAGGTCGACGACCCGTCCGGCGAGGCGCGCGTGCTGGCGCTGGGCTGGGGTTCGTCCTACGGCCCGATCGGCGCGGCGTGCCGCCGGGTGCGCAAGCTCGGGATGCCGATCGCGCAGGCGCATCTGCGCCACCTCAACCCGTTGCCGAAGAATCTCGGCGAGGTGCTCGCCCGCTACGACCGGGTCGTGGTCCCGGAGATGAACCTCGGCCAGCTTTCGCTGCTGCTGCGGGCGAAGTACCTGGTGGACGTCCACTCGCACACCAAGGTCGCCGGCCTGCCGTTCAAGGCCGAGGAACTGCAGAACGTGTTCTCCGACATCATCGCCAACCTCGTTCCGGAGGGCGTCAAGTGACCGCCATCGATCTCGGGCTGCCGCAATTGGGCGGCATCGACCTGGTGCCGACCACCGACGAACCGCAGAAGGCCAAGGACTACAAGTCCGACCAGGAAGTGCGCTGGTGCCCCGGCTGCGGCGACTACGTGGTGCTCAACGCCGTGCAGTCGTTCCTGCCGACGCTCGGGCTCAGGCGCGAGAACATCGTCTTCATCTCGGGCATCGGCTGCTCGTCGCGGTTCCCGTACTACCTCAACACCTACGGCATGCACTCGATCCACGGCCGCGCGCCGTCGATCGCGACCGGGCTCGCCACGACCCGCCCGGACCTGTCGGTGTGGGTCGTCACCGGCGACGGCGACGCGCTGTCCATCGGCGGCAACCACCTGATCCACGCGTTGCGGCGCAACGTGAACATCAAGATCCTGCTGTTCAACAACCGGATCTACGGGCTCACCAAGGGCCAGTACTCGCCCACTTCCGGACAGGGCATGGTCACCAAGTCCACGCCGATGGGTTCGCTGGACACGCCGTTCAACCCGCTGTCGCTGGCGATCGGCGCGGAGGCGTCGTTCGTGGGCCGCGCGATGGACTCCGACCGCAAGGGCCTCACCGAAGTCCTTGAAGCGGCGGCGAAACACCGCGGTTCGGCCTTGGTGGAGATCTACCAGAACTGCCCGATCTTCAACGACGGCGCGTTCGATGTGCTGAAGGACAAGGACGAAGCCGCGTCCCGGCTGATCCCGCTCCGCACCGGCGAACCGATCCGCTTCGGCCCGGAAGGCGAGTTCGGCGTCCGCCGCGGCGACTGGGGCGGCCTGGATGTCGGCAAGGTGGCGGAAATCGGCGAGGACAACCTGGTGGTGCACGACCCGTCGATCGCCGACACGTCGTACGCCTTCGCGCTGTCCCGGCTCGGCGACCAGAACCTGAACCACGTCCCGATGGGCATCCTGCGCCAGGTCGAACGCCCGACGTACGACGACGCGGCGCGCGCGCAGGTCGAGCAGGCGCGTGAGGCGCGGAAGCCGGATCTGCAGGGCTTGTTGCGCGGCAAGGACACCTGGACTGTCGCTTAGTCCACTTAAGACAGAGGCCGCCACTCCTGGTTCGGGGATGGCGGCCTCTGTCTTAAGTGGACTCAATGCAACGGGCGGAACCCGACTCGCTCAGCGTCGGCCGCGCTGCGGAACCACACCTCAGCCACCATCTTCGGGAACTGCGGTGAATCCTCCCCGCAATACCGCAACGCCGTCACGCTCGCCTTCACCGTGAACCCCTCCGCCGGACGTCCACCGCCTGGCCGGGGCATCGCCGAACCCGGACCGAACGGCCCAGGCGGCACCGCGTCATCGGCGGTCTGCCGGGCAGGCGGCGGTTCCGGCGCGGCCATCGCGGCCTGGTTCGGCTGCACGGACGGCTCGAACAGCGAACCGCTGTGCCCGCCGGCGAGATCCGGTTCGCGGCGTTCCACCGGGCGCATCGACGGCTGGATCGGCCGCGGCGGGTCGAAACCGCCGCGCGGGGATTCGCGGCGCTGCCGCTTGGGCAGGCCCTGCCCGACCTCCCCTGTGTCCACGGAGTCCTCTGTGGACTCGGCAGGCTCGGTCGTCGGTTCGGTGTTCGGGAGCAGGTGGTCGGTCGTCGACTCTTCTTCGAGATGGCCGACGGCCGATTCGGCGGGTTCCTCGAACGGCGACCGCTGCGGAGTGTCCGGCTGGCTGAACCAGGCCGGCTCCGGCTCGGCCGCGCGGCCCGGACCCGGGCGGAACAGCGAGACCGGCTCCGGCTCGGAAGCGGTGCTGTCCAACGGAGTCGGGTCGAGCCGTCGTTCCAAAGAGGACAGTCCGTCGGCGGGCTCGGCCAGGTGCCGGGCTGGCTCCTCCTCGGCGGGACTGTCCACTTCGGCGTGGGCCGCCGCGGGAGCGGGGCTTTCCGCCGGTTCCGGAAGACGGTGGTAGCCGCTGTCGTGCTCGTCCGCCGGTTCCACGACGCGGTGGTAGCCGCTGTCGTGGTCCTCGGCCGGTTCGGCGATGCGGTGCGAACCGGTGTCGCGGTCGGCCGGCTGCAGGTACTCGGTAGCCGCGGCACGGTAGGCCGAACCGGAATCCTCCGGCGCGCTCTCGGCCGGCGCGCTGTCGAAAAGACCGTTCGCCGCTTGGTGTTCTTGAGCCTCCGCCTGCGCGAACGCCTCGTCGACATCGTCATCGGCAGAACCCGCAGCACTCGCCGAATCCGTCGGCGCGGGAGCGGCCGCGGGTTCCGGAGCCGTGCGGTACTCCGCGTCGTACTCGGCCTCCGGCTCGAATGCGCTCGTCGCCTGGATGACTTCCGTCGGAGCGTGCTCGCGGCGGTCTCTGGTCCAGTCCTCCGCCGGAGGCAGCACCGCAGTGCGCGCGGGCGTGCTGGCCGCTGCGCGCGCCGTGTCCGCGTGCGCGCTCGCCAGTTCAGCTTCCAGTTCGCGCACTCGCTTGCGCGCCGGACGCGCCAGCACCAGCCAGGCGATGATCGCGCCGACGATGAAGGCCAGCAGGCTCCAGAGCCACACCTGCCCGAAAATGGACATCTTCCGCCCCTTTTAGAACGTTCGCGCGACCAGGTAGTCGGCGACCGACTCGCAAGCGTCGCGCGCAGGGGAAGCGGGCAGCGAGGCGAGCTCGGCACGTGCTCGGGAAGCGTAGTCGGAAAGGGTTTCCCGCGCGCGTTCGAGGCCGCTCGAACGGCGCAGCAGCTCGAGCGCCTCGGCCACCAGCTTGTCGTCGGTGATCGGGCCGGCGAGCAGCTCCACGAGCCGCGGGTCGGTGTCCGGATCGGCCAGTGCGTACAGCATCGGCAGCGTGCGGACGCCTTCACGCAGGTCAGTGCCCTGCGCCTTGCCGAGTTCGACCGACGGCGAGGCGATGTCGATGACGTCGTCGGAGATCTGGAAGGCCGCGCCGATGATGTCGCCGAAGCGGCGCAGGGCCTGGATGTGCTCCTCGGCCGCGCCGGACATCATGCCGCCGAAGCGTCCGGACGTCGCGATCAGCGAACCGGTCTTCTGCGCGATGACGGTGAGGTAGTGCTCGACCGGATCGTCGCCGGGGCCGGGGCCAACGGTCTCCCGCATCTGCCCGCTGACCAGCTCGCCGAACGTCTCGGCAATGATCCGCGCGGCGTCCGTGCCGAGGTCGGCGACGAGCCGCGAGGCGTGCGCGAAGAGGTAGTCGCCGGTGAGGATGGCGACGGTGTTGTCCCAGCGCGAGTTGACGCTCTCCGCGCCCCGGCGCATGGTCGCCTCGTCCATCACGTCGTCGTGATACAGCGTCGCCAGGTGCACCAGCTCGACCGCGGCGGCCGCGATCAGCACCTGCTCGCCCTGTTTGGGGCCGAACTGCGCGGACAGCAGCGTGAACAGCGGGCGAAAACGTTTGCCCCCTGCCTCGACCAGGTGCAACGCGGCGTCGTGCACAGCGGGCACGTCGCTCTTCACGACGTCCCGCAGCATCGTCTCGACGTCCGCCAGGCCGCCCGCGATGGCCCGCAGCAGCGGCTCGTCCTGGATCTGCAGTCCGACGGTCGCGCGCAGGTCCTCGACAGCGCCATCCCGGGCCGCCCCCGGAGGTGGTGAAGACACAGACACGTCGGCTCCGCTCTCTCGTGGCGCTCTTCGCCAGTCGGTTACCCCCTTCAGGGTAGTGGTTGCCCCGCAGCCTGCGTTTACCCGCTGTCCTGCGGAAACGGTGACGAACGCGACACTGCCGCCCCAGCTGCCCGCCACGCCACGAACGGGTTGATCCGCGATCCCGGACGAGTGATCGCCGCCCGAGGACCGCAACGGGCGATTCGGACCTGCGGATAGTCCTGGAAGGCAGCTTCCGCAACGAGGAGACGACACATGATCATCAAGCGCACCGCACTGGCCGGGGCAGCGCTGGCCGCCACCGGTTTGCTCGCCGCCGCCGGAACCGCCGCCGCGGACAGCCCCGCCGGAATCGCCGACATCGGCAACGCGAACTTCACGAAGGCCGGAACCGCCGTCTCGGTGCCCACCCAGGCCCCCTGCGCCGTAGAGGGCCCGACAAGCGGCTCCGCAACAGCAGTGTCCCAGCCCGGAATCCGCTTCGGCGGCGGCACGTCCTCCTGCACCACGGAGGTCACGGACCCGGCGAACGACGTCACCACCACCACGTCGACCGCCACCGGAAACAACTTCGAACTCTCGGCCTTGGTGAGCGCAGGCGGCAAACGCATCCGCATCTCGTCGTACACGGTGACCTGCAAGGCAACCCAGAGCGGAACCAACGCCAACTGGACCCTCAGCGGCCTCACGGGCATCAGCGGTCTGCCTTCCCCGATCCCCGCGAACTACACCAAGCCACTGACGAAAACCGACGGAACCGTACTGGCGAACGCGGTCTTCAACATCCAAACCCTGCCCGGCGACGGAAGCATGACCCTGACCATGCTGCGCATCGACTTCGCCCCCGCCTCCGGCGCTTCCGGCTCGGTCACCATCGGTCACACCGCCTGCGCCCCGACTCCCTGAAGTCCACCGCGCCCTGCCCCAATGTGGCATTGGGTGCATCCCACGCACCCAATGTGGCATTCGGTGCGTCACATGCACCCAATGCCACATTGGGGCGCTAGCCGCCCCCTTGAAGTCCGCACCCGCGTACACAACCCGCCAGCGCGCCCAAGCCCCGCGCCCCACCTGCCCAACCGCAGCCCGCGCACACAACCCCACCAGCGCAGCCACACTCCCCCGCACCCCGATACGAAGCCAAAAACGCGGGCGGCGGGTGCTTGTCAAGGCATCTTTCCCGCCTTGACAAGCAC
>NZ_JBSHAM010000164.1:0-11373 GCF_053611505.1 Amycolatopsis sp. NPDC054798
TTGATGTACACGGCATCTTTCCCGCCTTGACAAGCACCCCCGAACCGTCAGCACAATCAGCTTCGGGGTGCCCCCACACCCACCCAAAGCAATGTCGCCGCCAGGCGACGAGCCACCCCCAACACCCCCATCGCCCGCAAGGGTGCGCCCCACCACTCCACCGAGCATCTCCCCCGACATCCAGCAATACTCGAACCCGTGACCAGCCCGAACCTCCACTTCCTAGGCCACGCGTCCACCCGCGTGGAACTAGCCGGCCAGGTCGCCCTCACCGACCCAGTCCTCACCCGCTGGGTAGGCCCCCTGACCCGGGTAGTCCCCAAACCCGACCTCACCGCCTGGTCCGCGGTGGACGTCGTCCTCATCTCCCACCTCCACGGCGACCACCTCCATCTCCCCTCCCTCAAACTCCTCGGCAAAACCACCAGAATCGTCGTCCCCCGAGGTGCCGGCTCCTGGCTGTCCCGCCACGGCTTCACCGCCGTAGAAGAAATCTCCCCCGGCGAAACGATCACCAGCGGAGACCTAAGCATCACCGCCACCGAAGCAGCCCACTCCGGCCACCGCTGGGGCCCCCGCCTCACCCACGGCCCGCAAAGCCCCGCCCTAGGCCACCTCCTCGAGGGCGACAACCAGCGGATCTACTCCGCAGGCGACACCGACCTCTTCCCCGGCATGGCCGACCTAGGCCCGGTAGACGTAGCCCTCCTCCCAGTCTGGGGCTGGGGCCCCAACCTGGGCCCAGGCCACCTCACCCCGGAGCGAGCCGCCGAAGCCGCCGCCCTCCTCCAGGCCCGCGCCGCGGTCCCGGTTCACTGGGGCACCCTCGCCGTCCCCGGCATCCACCGCACCGCACGCATGCGCCAGCTCCTCGTGGAACCCCCGCGCACCTTCGCGCACCACGTCCGCTGCAAGGGCCTGGACACCGAGGTCCTGCACACCCGCCCGGGCTCCGACGTCCTGCTCCCCGCCCGCAGGGAGCGCGGGTGAATTGGACAGACCCGTCAGCGATCGGCTACCCGGCGCTGTTCGGCGGAGTACTGCTCGGCTCCGTGATCCCGATCGTCCCGACCGGCGCGCTGGTGGGCGCCGCCGCCGCAGTCGCGATGACCACCGACCACCTCTCCCTCCCGCTGGTGATCCTGCTGGCCGTCGCGGGCGCGTACCTGGGCGACGTGATCACCTTCGCCGTCCCGAGATTCGGCAGTGAACATCTGCTGCGCTTCGTCGAACGACGACAGCAGGCCGAACGCCTGGCGAAAGGCCGCGAGCAGTTCGCCAGACGCGGCTGGCAACTGGTGGTGATCGGCCGTCTTGTGCCCGCCGGACGTATTCCGGTGCTGCTCGCCGCAGGCACGCTCGGCTATCCCTGGCGCAAGTTCCTGCCGTCCGGCCTGCTGGCCTGTGTGCTGTGGGCGGTGGCGTACTCGCTGCTGGGCATCCTCAGCGGCGGCATCTTCGACTCGCCGCTCGTCGCGACTCTGCTCGCGACCGTACTGGTGCTGCTGGTGAGCGTGCTGACCACGCTGATCTCCAAACGCCGGGCGGCCAATCAGACGGGAGGACACCGATGACGACCCCTGCTCCGGCGAAGGGCCGGTTGTTGCGCGGCGGCCGGGTCGTCGCGCGGGTCCTGCTGGTCTGGGTGGCGGTGACCGGCGCGCTGCGGCTGCTCGACGCGTGGCTCGACGGGTTCACCATGCAGTCGTGGTGGCAGCCGACGGTGTGCGCGCTGATCCTCGGGCTGCTCGTCTCCGTGGTGTGGCCGCTCGTGGTGCGGGTGGCGTGGCCGATCGCGTACTTCACCCTTGGTGTCGGCACGTACATCCTGCTCAGCGCCGCTGCCTTGGCGATCCTGCAAGCCGTTCCCGGTGTTGAGCTGCACGGCTTCTCGACGGCGGTCGTCATCACCGTCGCGATGTCCGCGGTGGGCGCGGTGATCTCCAGCATCCTGGCCGTCGACGAGGACGAGATCTTCTTCCGCCGTGCCGCCCGCCGTCGGCGAAAGGCGAGTCACCGCACCGATTTAGCCGACCAGCCGCCCGGCGTGGTCTTCCTGCAGATCGACGGGCTCGGTTACGACACCGTCCGCCGCGCCGTGCGTGACGGCGACATGCCGACCTTCGCCAAATGGCTGTCCGAGGGCACGCATTCGCTCACCCGCTGGCACACCGACTGGAGTTCGCAGACCGGCGCGAGCGTCTGCGGGATCCTGCACGGTTCGAACCACGACATCCTCGGTTTCCGCTGGTACGAAAAGGACCGCGACCACGTCATGGCGTGCGCGCATCCGTCCGACGCGGCCGAGATCGAGCGGCGGCACAGCGACGGGCGCGGGCTGCTGTCGATCGGCGGCGCGAGCCACGGCAACCTCTTCTCCGGCGACGCCCCGCACGTCAGCCTGACCATGAGTTCGGTGCCGGTCCTCACCCCGCGCAAACGTCGGCGGGGCCAGGTCGGCGCTGGATACCGCGCTTACTTCGCCAACCCGATCAACGCGTTGCGGACCTTCGGGGTCGCGCTCGCCGACGTCGTCCGCGAACTGTCCGCGGCGGCCAAGCAGCGACGTGCCGGAGTGCTGCCGCGGATTCCGCGCGGCGGGATCTATCCGCTCGCCCGGCCGGGCACGACGGTGATCGCGCGCGACGTCGTGGTGTCCGCGATCATCGGCGACATGCTCGCCGGACGGCCGGTGGTGTACGCGGATTTCCTCGGCTACGACGAGGTCGCGCACCACTCCGGCATCGAACGGTTCGACACTCTGGAGGTGCTGCGGTCGATCGACCAGCAGTTCGCGCGGCTGTTGCGGGCCGGTCGGCTCTCGCCGCGGAAGTACCACCTCGTCGGGCTCTCTGACCACGGGCAAACCCAAGGCCAGGCGTTCGTCGACCGGTTCGGCGAGACCATCGAAGCGCTCGTGGGACGGCTCTGCGGCGGCGAACCTGTTGCTGAGCAAGGAAAGCGCCGGCAGGCGGAGAGCTGGCAGGTCAACGCGGCACTCGCCGAGGCGACCGCGGGCGGCGGCCTGATCGCGCGCCGGCTGCGGGCGCGGGTCGAAGGCGCGGAAGGAGCCGAGAACCGGCCGCGCACCGCGACTGGCTCTCCGGGGCAGGTCACGCGGGTGGCACCGGGGGTGGTCGCGGTGGTGTCCGGACATTTGGCGATGGTGTCGTTCACCGAACACGAGGGCCGGGTCGAGCTGGAGACGATCGAACGCGAGTACCCGGATCTGCTGCCGACGCTGGTCGACCACGACGGCGTCGGGTTCATTCTGGTCCGCAGCCGCGAATTCGGTCCGGTGGTGCTGGGCCGCGACGGATTGAAGCGGCTGGCCACCGGCGTCGTGATCGGCGAAGACCCGCTGGCCGGCTACGGTCCGTACGCCGCCGAACTGGTCCAGCGCGTCGACAGCTTCCCGCATTGCGCGGACCTCATGATCAACAGCCGGTACGACGCGGACTCCGACCAGTCCTCGCCGTTCGAGCGGCACGTCGGCTCGCACGGCGGGCTCGGCGGGCCACAGCAGCGCGGTTTCCTGCTGTATCCGCGAGAATTCCCAGCACCCGGCGAACCCGTCGGTGCGGAAGCCGTGCACCGCGTGTTCCGCGACTGGCTCAGCTTCCTCGGCCACCCGGAACCCGGTGCGGCCGAAGGCAAACCCGCTGTCGTCCCCTCGGAGGTAGTGTCATGAGCAACCCGATCGTCTACGGCGCGAGCTGGTGCCCGGACGTCAAACGCAGCCGTGCGCTGCTCGACGCGAAAGGCGTCGAGTACGACTACGTGGACGTCGAGGCCGATCCCGCCGCCGAAGCCCGCGTGCGCGAACTGCAGGACGGTGCCCGCCGCATCCCGACCATCGTCTTCGCGGACGGCAGCCACCTCGTGGAACCGAGCGACGACGAGCTGAACGCGCACCTGTCGCGGTGACCCCGCTGACGGAACTTCCGCTGGGCACGCGAGTGGTCGTGCGGTACCGGATCGAGGGCGGATTCACCGACGCACTCGGCCCCTTGCGTGCCCGCGACGAAGACACCTGCACCGTCGAGACCAAACGCGGCCTGGTCGTCGTCCCGCTGGCCGCGGTGGTCGCCGCCAAACCCGTGCCGCCACCGCCCCAGCGGAAATCGGCCCCGCCGAACCTCTGACGGCCACTGGTCCGTTCAAGGCCGGAGTCTTTCGCGAAATCAACCGGACAGCTTCCTCGCGCTCTGCTAAAGTCGTTTCGTGTCGCAACGAAATGACTCTGCGAAGCTGGCCAGGGCGGTCATGGAACTCATCGACCGGGGCCACCGCCAGATCTCCCGGCGGCTGGATCTCACCCGGATCCAGGTGCTGGCGACCGTCGCCGCCCGGGAACCCGTCCGGCCCAGCGAGATCGCCGCCGAACTCGGCCTCACCGCGTCGGCGACCAGCCGCCACCTCACCGCGCTGGAACGAGCGGAGCAGGTCGTCGTCGAGCCCGATCCCGACGATTCCCGCACGTTCCTCGTCCGGCAGACCGAGCAGGGCCGCGCGGAGATCGCCACCACGATCGAGGCCGGAGCCGCCGTCTTCGCCGAGGTCATCGCCGACTGGCCGGACAAGGACGTGACCACCGCCCTGGAGCTGGTCACCCGGCTCAATCAGGCGTGGGCACAACGCGGCGGCACGACCGCGAACCCGCCCGGAACCGGTCCTCGCTGGCGTCGAGCCCGGCACGTGCCGGGAAACGGCGAGGAGGAGCGATGAGCGGGCAGCCGCCAGTGGCAACACCCGTCCAGTGGGCCCGGGTGCTGCTGGCCTTCGTGGCGATCAGTCATCTGGTGACACCCGTGCTGATGTGGGCGGGCCGGGACGCCGTGCGCACGCAGATCACGTCCCAGCACCCCGAATTCGGGGCCGCCGAGGTCGACAGGTCCGTCGAGGTCGCCGTGGTTTCCGGGGCGGTGTTCCACGGCGTCCTGCTGGCGCTGTGCGCATTTCTGGCCTGGAAGTTGGCTACCGCGCGACCGTGGACCCGCCGTCTCACGACGGTCTCCCAGCTGCTGTCCGTGGTGTTCAGCGCGGTCTCGTGGTCGTCCTCGCCGATGTTTCACGCGATCATCCCGATCGTCGGTGCCGTGCAACTCCTCATCGTCGCGCTGCTGTGGACGCCCGCTTCGGCGCGCGAGTTCTTCGCCGGGCAAGGGCAGCAGCGGAAATCGAGTGGCCGCCCCGGCGTGAATTTGTGACGATCAAGGAATGCGCACCTTCGACGAACTGGTGGACGAGGCGGCGTCGGTGTCCGTGGCCGGCTGGGACTTCTCCTGGCTCGACGGCCGGGCCAGCGAGCAGCGCCCGTCCTGGGGCTATCAGCGGCTGCTCGGGGAACGGCTGCGGGACGTCCAGTCCGTTGTGGACATCCAGACCGGCGGCGGCGAGGTACTGGCAGGCGTGCCGGTCTTGCCGCCGCTGACGGTCGCCACCGAATCGTGGCCACCGAACGTCGAGAAGGCCGCCGCGCTGCTCGAACCGCGTGGCGCGACGGTTGTCGCGGACACCGACGAACCGCCGCTTCCGTTTCAGGACAACGCGTTTGAAATGGTCGTCAGCCGCCATCCGGTCACTGTCTGGTGGGACGAGATCGCGCGGGTGCTCCAGCCTGGCGGCAGTTATCTCTCGCAGCAGGTCGGGCCGTGGAGTGTGTTCGAGCTGGTCGAGTACTTCCTCGGGCCGCAGCCGCCGGAGGTTCGCAACGGCAGGCATCCGGACCGCGCGAAGGCCGGGGCGGAGAAGGCCGGGCTTGAGGTGGTGGATCTGCGGTTCGAGGAACTGCGCACGGAGTTCCACGACATCGGCGCGGTGATTTACTTCCTGCGCAAGGTGATCTGGATGGTGCCGGGGTTCGCTGTGGACGAATATCTGCCGCGGTTGCGTGAGCTGCACGAGGAGCTGCAGAAGGGGCCGTTCGTGGCGACGACTACTCGGTATCTGATCGAGGCGCGCAAGCGATAGCCGCCTCGATGCCGTCCGCCAACACCGCCACGCCAGCGTCAAAGCTCAGCCGCGCTTCATGCTCCAAATAGGACACCCCAGTGGGGGGCGGCGGTGAACTCTCCTCGCCCAGCCGCGCGACATTCGGGTACCGCTCGGCCAGGTCCGGGGCAAGCTCGCCGAGCGCCGACGTCCGTGCCCGCCACCAGTCCTCATCGGACAGTCCGGTTTCCTTCAGCGCCAGCCGCGATTCGGCGGCGATCTGCACCGCGCCGCGCACGACGTTGAGCAGCGCGCCCACCAGCCGGCGCACCTGACCCGCGGGCAGGCCGGTCGCGAACAGCACCCGCAGCACCGTCTCCTGCATCCGGAACTCGCCAGGACCCAAAACCGGCCGCGCGTAGGAAACCTGCAACAGCCACGGGTGGCGCAGATGGAATTCCCAGAGGTCACCGGCCAACTCGAGCAAAGCGGGCCGCCAGCCGCCGGACAGGTCGTGGTCGTCGCGGAGATCGCCGAACACCCGATCGCACATCAAGTCGATCAGCTCGGTCTTGTTCGGTACGTACGTGTACAGCGCCATCGCCGTGCGCCCGAGCCGTTCCCCGACCGCGCGCATCGACAACGCCGACATGCCTTCGGCGTCCGCGAGCCCGATCGCCGTGTCGACGATGAGGTCCACGCTCAGCGCGGGTTTCGGCCCCGGCGCGCTGCGCGGTTCCGCGCCCGCGCGCCACAGCAGCTCCATCGAACGGCGGGCGTCGCCCTGCCCCGCGAACACGACCACCGGCGACCCCTTTCCCCTTACAGGATAAAGGACCGCCGGGGCCGCTGGCTCAGCCGTCCACCTCGATCGCGAGCGCCGGGCAGAGCTGTGCCGCCTCCTTAGCCTGCGCGTGCAGCTCCGCGGGCGGGTTTTCCTGCAGCAGCACGACGATCCCGTCTTCGTCGCGCTGGTCGAACACCTCGGGCGCGACAAGCACGCACTGCCCGGCCCCGACGCACCGGGACTGGTCGACGACCACCTTCATTTCGCGACTCCTTTCACCAGGTCACCGGGAGTTCGTGCACCCCGTAGACGACCATGTCGTGCTTGAACTTCAGCTCGTCCACCGGCTTCGCGAGCTTGAGCGTCGGGATCCGCCGGTAGAGCGTCCGGTACACCACCTGCAGTTCGACCCGCGCGAGCGGCTGGCCGAGGCACTGGTGCACGCCGTAGCCGAACGCGACGTGGTGGCGCGCCTTGCGGGTGACGTCGAGCTTGTCCGGCTCGGGGAACTGCGTCTCGTCGCGGTTGGCGATGTCCGTGGCCGCGACCAGGCCCTCGCCCTCGCGCACAGTCTGCCCGCCGATCTCCAGGTCTTCGAGTGCGACGCGGCGGCGTCCGGAATGGACGATCGTCAGGTACCGCAGCAGCTCCTCGACCGCGTTGGCCAGCAAGGCGTCGTCGCCGTCGCGGACCGCGGCGAGCTGGTCCGGGTTCTCCAGCAACGCGACCGTGCCGAGCGCGATCATGTTCGCCGTGGTCTCGTGCCCGGCCACGAGCAGCAGCTGCCCCATCGTGGCCGCTTCCTCGACGGTCATCGCGCCGGTGGCGACCGATCCGGTCGCGAGCCTGCTGAACACGTCGTCGGCCGGGTCGTCGATCTTCTTCTCGACCAGCCGCGCGAGGTAGTCGAGCAGTTCCTCGGCCGCGGCGAGCGACTCCTCCGCGGTCGCCTCCCGCGAGACCAGGATCTTGCTGCAGCGGTGGAAGAAATCGCGGTCGGCGTACGGCACGCCGAGCAGTTCGCAGATCACCAGCGACGGCACCGGCAGCGCGAACGCCTGCACGAGGTCGGCGGGTTTCGGGCCGGCCAGCAGGTCGTCGAGCAACTCGTCGACGATCTGCTGGATCCGCGGCCGCATCCGCTGAACCTTCTTCACCATGAAATCGCCGGTGAGCAGCCGTCGTTGCGCGGCGTGCTCCGGATCGTCCATGCCGATGAACGATTTGAACCGGCTGCGCCGCGCCTTGAGCCCTGGCGTCTGCGCCGGGTAGCCGGCGCGGTCGGGATCAGCGCTCACCCGGGGGTCGGTGAGCAGCGCGCGGACGTCTTCGTAGCGGGTGAACAGCCACGGTTCGCTGCCGTCCCAGATCCGGACCCGAGACACCGGCTCGTCGTGCAGCCTGCGGTCGAGTTCGGGCGGCGGATCGAACGGGCAGCGCCCGCGGGACATCGGGAACTGCTCTACGGGCCGAGCCTCCGGCATCACAGCCTCCTGGCGGAGAAGTCACCAAACGATCGTTCGGATACTTACCGAACACATGTTAGGCGGTTTGGTGAACAATTGCCCAGACCGGGGTCCAAAGATCACCGGGATGGCCGTGGACGAGCGGCCGAAACCGGGCGAAAACGCCCGTGGCTCAAGCGAAAATGAGGTCCAGGAGTTCGTCGGCGAAGCTCACCACGGCGTCCTCGCTCGGCTGTTTTCCGGAGGAATGGAACAGCGCGACGCGACCGTGCGCGCCGACGAACGCGATCACCCCGGCCCGGTCGGCGGGCACCCGGAGCGCGATCCCGGATTCGGCGCAGCGGGCGAACGCGGCGGTGATCTGGTCGATCAGGTCGATCGTCGGACCGTGCGGCCGGACATCCGGCGAGGTACGGCTGGCTCCGTTGGCGGTCATCAGCCGGTAGTGGCCGGGGTTGTCCATCGCGAACCGGCAGTACGCGTGCAGCAGCGCGCGCACCCGGGCAGGCGAATCGTCGGCGGGGACGCGGGATTCGGCCGCCTCCATCGCGACGCGCAGCCGGCCGAACTCGTGCTCGGCGAGTCCGGTGACGAGCGCGGCGCGGTCGCTGAAGTGCTGGTAGATGCTGGCCGGGGCGATGCCGACGGCACGGGCGACGCCGCGGATGGTGAGCGCGTCCTCGCCGTCGAGTTCCGACAGGAGCCTGCTGGCCGCGGCGAGGATGTCCCCGCGCAGCCGTTCGCCCTCGCCCCAGCGGTTGCGCGTGCGGGCCTGGACTTCTTCGGACACCTGCCCATTGTTACCGCTCGCGCTGCCCGGTTCCGCTCCGGCCCGCCGCGGATGTCGGTCGTTTTGTCGCCCGTCAGCCATCCGAGGTTCACCGGCTGGGCGGGGACGGCCGATAGCGTTCTCCGGTGGACGATCAGGGGTGGCTGGACGACTTCCAGCGGCGGATTGACGACATGCAGGCGAAAAGCCTTGCCCTGCAGGAGACCTTGAGCACCGCGGAGGGCCGCGCCCGCTCCGGCGACGGGCTGGTGACGGTTTCGGTAGCCCCGAACGGCGCGCTCAAGAACCTGGAGATCGACGACCGGGCCCTGCGGCACGGCGGCGCCCGGCTCACCGCCTCGATCATGGACGCCTACGGGAAAGCGCAGCGCCAGGTGTCGCGCGACGTCATCGACGCGTTCGAGCCGATCGCCGGCGACAGCGAGATGATGAACGTGGTCAAGTCGTACCTGCCGGAGCCCGAGGAAGCGCAGGAGCCGGAACCCCCGGCCGAGCCGCCGCGGCCCGAACCGCCCGCCCGATACCCGGGGCCCCCGCCGGGCAGCGCCACTCCGCGGGGCAGCGCGGCGTACGGACGCCCGATGCCGCCGCCGGGCGGGGCCACCCACAGCCGTCCGCCGATGCCGCCTCCCGGCACCACCCCGCCGCCCCCGGCCGAACCGCCCCGGCCGACGTCCGGCCCGCACCGCCGCCGCGCAGCGGGCGAGGACGACGACGAGATGCAGCCGTGGTGACCGCGGTGTCAACCCGTCATTAGTGTTGGGAAATCACCATTTACCGGACCGTACGAAAGTGGGGTCACATTCCGGGAGCTTCTGCCTACTTTGAGTAGAGCGCGCGCAAACCCGGCAAACTCCCCAACTCCCCCAGGAGCTTTCTATGTCTAGGAAGTTCATGCTGTCCGGTGCGATCGCGCTCGCTGTGGCCGCTGCGCCGCTCGCGGGCGGCGTAGCGGTCGCTGCCCCGGCACCAGCGACCACCGCGGCCGCCACGGTCTACTACTCGACGTCAGGCGCGCCGTCGTTCCGGGCCGCGATCAACGCGGGCGCGGCGAACTGGAACCGGGCGGTGACCAACGTCAAGCTGGTCGAGCGCTCGTCCGGAGCCTCGCTGCGGTACGTCGAGGGCAACGACCCGCGCGGTTCGTACGCGCAGACCGACGGACACGGCTACGGCACCATCTTCATCGACTACACCCAGGCCCGGCAGTACGACAACACGCGGATCACCGCGCACGAGACCGGTCACGCGCTCGGCCTGCCGGACCACTACTCGGGCCCGTGCTCCGAGCTGATGTCGGGCGGCGGCCCCGGCCCGTCCTGCCACAACGCCAACCCGAACGCCCAGGAAGCCTCCCGCGTGCAGCGGTTGTGGGCGAACGGGCTCAGCGCGGTCTCCGGTCCGCAGCAGCGGATCTACGACCACTCGCCGGTCGGCTGAAACAGATGAACGAGCGGCGGCCGGGTGCCTCCCGGCCGCCGTTTCTCTGTCCGGGCTCCCGTGTCGGATAGCGCCGTTCGGGCCCGGGTTGGTGCCGGAATGCTCCGTATCCCGCTGAGCCAGGGAACGTCCGCGGACCGCCGGTGGTTGGCTTGACTTCAAGACGAAGGGGAGGCATTCATGGCGGAAATCGTTCTCGTACACGGCGCCTGGGCCGACGGATCGGTGTGGCTGGACGTGCTCGCGGCGCTGCATCGGCAGGGGCATCGGGCCCGCGCGGTGCACCTGCCGATGACGTCGCTCGCCGACGACGTCGCTGAGGTCCGGCGGGAGATCGCCGCCTTCGACGGCCCGGTCGCGCTGGCCGCCCATTCATACGGCGGAGCGGTGATTTCCGGTGTGGCGAAAGACAACCCGCAGGTCAACGCCCTGGCTTACTTCGCGGCGTATGTCCCGGACGAGGGCGAGACCGTGCCCTCGCTGAACGACCGCTTCCCGGAAGCCCCTGGCTCTGCCGCCATGGTTTTCCAGGAGGACGGCTGGTCGTCTCTCGACCCGACTCGCTTCCATTACGCTCTCGCCGCCGACGTGGCTCCTGAGCGGGCCGCCGCGCTGGTTGCGGCGCAACGACGCGCCCGCGCCGAGTGCTTCGTCGCACCCGCGGGCCCTGGGGCCTGGCGCGATCTGCCGACCGCTTATGCGGTGTCCACAGAGGACCGAATTCTCAACCCGGACCTGCAGCGCTGGTTTGCCGAGCGGGCCGGATCGGACTGTGTCGAGTTGGCTGCCAGTCACTATTCACTGCTCTCCCAGCCGGAGGCGGTGGCCACGGTGATCGACAAGGTGGCGACGGTGACGCGCAGCTAGTAGCGGCTACTCGGTGCGGTGGTCCGTGAGGGCCTCCCTGAGGGGAACAGATTGCCGCAGGGCGGGCCTCAGGGGCCGCAGAACCGACC
>NZ_JBSHAM010000165.1:0-7286 GCF_053611505.1 Amycolatopsis sp. NPDC054798
CTACATTGTAGCTTGTCAGCCGGTCGTGGTGTTGGCGGGTGCACGCCCCGCCCCGCCCCCCCCACTTCGCCGATCCAGTCAGGCAATGACTGCGGGAACGAGTTACGAAGCGACGCTGAGCTGGGTGTCCAACGCCTGGTCGCCCTGCGCCTTTTCGTTGCCGCTCGGCTCGCTCTGCACGCGGTCCTTGGCGACGCCGTCGCCCTCGAGCGCGGTGGCGATCGCCTGCGCGCGCTGCTCGGCGAGCTGCTTCGCCTTCTCCGCGTCCGGATAGCCGGCGTGGGTCTCGACCTTCAGCTTGACCTCGTTGCCCTGCATGGCTTTCGCGATCGCGGCGAGACCTTCCTTGGCCTTGCCGGTCAGTTCCGCCTTCTCCGGCTCGAACTTGATCGGAGAGGCCTGCGCCGCCTGCTGGATCGCGGCGGTGACCTGCTGCGCGGCCGGACCGTTCTGCCCGGCGGCTCCGTTCTGGCCGGACGCCCCGTTCTGGTCCGGTGCGCCGTTCTGGCCGGACGCGCCGTTCTGCCCGGCGTCCCCGGACTGGGCGGCTCCGCTGGACTGGGCGGTGTTCTGCCCGGACGCTCCGGATCCGGACGAGTCGTTCGATCCTCCCGACCCGCACGCGCTGACCAGCGCGACGACGGCTGCGGCCCCGACGACCGCCTTGACGAGTGCCCTCTGCATGGGAATTGCGCTCCTTCGGCTGGGTTCGCCCGGATCTGAACACGGGGCCACCGCACCGGCAACCGCTGCGCACCCGGCGGCCGCGCCGGGCAGCCGCGCGGTTTCGCGCCGTCAGCAGGGCGGGGGCGGCGACTCTCGGCTTCGCCCGGCGGAATCGACATCCACCCGGGTGAGGGACCCGCGGAGTCTACAAAGGACAGTCGACGAACAGCCTTGTCCTGTCTGCTGTATAACGCCCTATTCAGCTCGGGTCGAGTCAGTCCCTTCGGGTTCGCCGACGGCAAGACGGAGCCGCGCGTCCGGTCCGATCCGGCAATGAGCGGGCCGGACCCCGGCCCCGGATTCCAGGGGTGCATCTCAGGGTGTTCCCCGATGTCGGGGGTCACAGCCGCCAGCATGCTGATCGTTGTGACCCTCATGACGCGGAAAGCCGGGGCGGCCAGATGGACGCCCTGGACGCCGGCCGCGATCGCCGCTGCGGCCTTGGCTGTTTCGCTGGTGCCGATCCTGCTGCTGCACGTGGTGGCGGCGGGCACGATCGACCCGGTCCGCGACGTCATCAGCGATTACGTCTTCCCGCCCGGCGGGGCGGTGCTGCTGGCGGCGGCTTCGCTCGGGCTGGCCGGCGCGTCGCTGGCGGTGCGGCACGCGCTGCTCCGGCAGGGGCTGCCGAAACGCAGCCCGGAGTCGGTGCTGATCGCGTTGTGGGCGGCCGGTTTGGTGATCGCGACGTTCTTCCCGACCGATCCGACCGGGGTGGAAACGTCGTTTTCCGGTGCGGTGCACCGTTATGCCGGTGCGGCGATGTTCGTCTGCCTGCCGCTGGCGGGATGGCTGCTGGCGCGCCGGAACCCGGAAGCGAAGGCGGTGCGCTGGCTTTCCCTGGCCTCCGGGGCCGCTTCGCTCGCTTTTCTGCTGGCACACGCTCCGTTGCTGGAGCAATCCGTGCCCGAGTTCCTGGGGCTGTTCGAACGCGTGTTGTACGCCCTGCTCTACGCACAGCTTTTCGCGGTCGCCGCGATGGCGCGAGCCGAGGCGGCGGCATGACAGTCATCGCCATTCTGCTCGCCGCGCTCGGCGCGGTTTTCTTTTCCACCGGCGCACTTCTGCAGCACGGGGTGGTCTCCGGGCTGTCCGGACGTCCGCGGATCGGGGAGCTGATCCGCGCGCCGCGCTGGCTCGGCGGGCTGGCCCTGCTCGGTTCGGGGGCGGGCGTGCACGCGGTCGCGCTGGGGATGGCTCCGCTGACCGTCGTGCAGCCGGTCGGGGTCATCGCCGTTGCGATTACTGCGATTCTCGACCGGAGACGGCGGGATCTGCCCGCGGTCGCGGTCACCATGCTCGGCGTCGGCACGTTCGTGACCGTCGCCGCGGGCAGCACCACGAGCACCGAGGTCGGCACCGACGCTCAGCTGCGGGCAGCCTTGCTGGCGCTGGGAGTCGTGGCGCTGCTGACGCTGATCGGCGCGATTTGTTCTCGCCCCTCGATCCGCGGCCTGTGTTTCGGCGCGGCCGGTGGCGCTGCCTACGGCTTCGTTTCGGTATTGATGCGAGCGGTTTCCCTCGAAATACGCGAGGGCACCGTCGATTTCAGCACCGCAATCTCCGTCGCCGCGATAGTGACGGCGCTGATGGCCGGCGGCTGGCTCGTTCAGCTGTCCTACCGGTGCGGTCCGCCGCACCTCGCCGTCGCCTGCCTGACTGTCGTGGATCCGCTGGTCGCGGTCGGCCTCGGTGCCGGAGTTCTCGGCGAAGCTACCCACCTCGACGCCACGGCGACCGCGGTCGCGCTGATCGCGGCGGTCCTGGCCGTCGGAGGCGTGGCGGTGCTGAGCCGCAGCGGTTCTTCTCCTGTTCATTCCACCAGATCGGAGCACTCAGTGAACGACGACCGGGCGTTGCGCATAGTGGTCGCCGCCGAAACCTATCCGCCGGACGTCAACGGCGCGGCGCAGTTCGCGTACCGGCTGTCCGCCGGCCTCGCCGGCCGGGGGCACGAGGTCCACGTGATCAGCGTCGACCCGGACGGCCCGGCGCGCACCGAAAGAGACGGCGACGTCGTGGTGCACCGCGTCCGGTCGCATCGCACGCCGTTCCACCGGACCTTCCGGATCGGCCTGCCCTGGGAGGTGAGCAAGGACGTCGCTGCGCTGCTGGAGGAGTTGCAGCCCGATCTTGTGCACGTCCAGGCGCATTTCGTGGTCGGCCGGTACGTGCTGAAGCACGCTGAGGCGATGGGCGTTCCCGGTGTCGCGACGAACCATTTCATGCCGGAGAACCTGTTCGGCCACGTGCGCGTGCCGACGTGGCTGCGCGGTGCGGCTTCGCGGTGGGCGTGGCGTGACCTGACGCGAGTCTTCTCGACGGCCCGCGTCGTCACCGCGCCGACGCCGCGTGCGGTGGAACTGTTGCACGACAACGGTTTCCCGGAACGTGCGATTCCGGTGTCGTGCGGCATCGACATCGATCGCTACCGGTTGCGCACGGTGTCGCGATCCTCCGAAGATCCGACGGTGTTGTTCGTCGGACGTCTTGACGAAGAGAAGCGCGTCGACGAACTGCTGCGTGCGGTCGCGCTCTTGCCCGGACTGCGCGCGGAGATCGTCGGCGACGGTTCCTGCCGGGCGGAATGGGAAAAGCTGGCGGACGAGCTGGGCATCGCCGACCGGGTGCGGTTCCGCGGGTTTGTGTCCGAAGAGGACTTGCTCGACGCTTACGCGGCCGCGGACCTCTTCTGCATGCCAGGTGTCGCCGAACTGCAGAGCCTCGCGACGATGGAAGCGATGGCCGCGGGTAAGCCGGTGGTGGTCGCGGACGCGATGGCACTGCCGCACCTGTGCCGTCCGGGATACAACGGCTGGCTGTTCGAGCCGGGCAATGTGGGACAGTTGGCCGAACGGCTGCACGCGGTGCTCGCCGACCCGGCGACGCTGGCGCGGATGGGGGCGGCGAGCGGCAAGATGATCGCCGGGCACGCGCTGGAGTCTACTTTGGACTCGTTCGAAGCCTGCTACGCCGAGGCGATGGGCCGGGTCGCGGCGGTGGCCGCGGGTCAGGCCGCCTGAGATTTCCGGGGGCTGACTTCTGGGGGCTGGGGGATGGTGGAGGATGGCCGGGTTCGCCGGACGAAGGGGAGGGATCCGGCGAACCCGGCCGGGTTCAAGTGCTCAGGCGAGGGTGATCGCGTAGAGCTGGATTCGCGGGTCGTTCGGCAGGCTCACCGACTGGACGGTCTTGGCCCCGTCCACTGTGGAGGAGAGGCCGAACAGCCGCACCGGCGGCCCGTCGACTCCGCTGCCCGCCTTGATGCGGTGCGGCAGGTCGAGCACGACAGCCGTGCCGGACGGGGTGGAACCGGCCCAGTCGCCGAACGTCACCGGGAGATCCGCACTGGATCCGTCGCTGTAGTGCACGGTCAGCGACGCGGACACCGGACCGTTGTGCGACGAGCCGATCAGCTGGACCGCCTGGTGCTTTCCGGCGGGCAGCAGCAGCGATTGCCCGCGAGCTTCCACGAAATTCGCGGCGGTTCCGGTGGGATCGGGTGCTGCGTAAGTAACTCCATTGTGGACGAAGGTTCCGGCTGGCGGCATCAGGTCGGCGTCGTAACTCCACCCGCTGCCGTCGAAATTGCCCTCCGTGGACGCCGCGACGGTAGCGGTGCCGTCGTGATTGCGATCGTGGCCGAGATCGACCGCGCACTGGGTTCCGGACGTCGTCGCGCACACCGTCGGTTCCCGTACCTCGATGCTCGCCGTACGAGTAACGGTATTCGCTCCCGGCCCAGATGCCTTGAGTTGCACCGAATACGTGCCGACGGGCGTGTTAGCCGGGACGGTCACTGTGACCGGCGCAGTCTTTTGCGTCGGCAGCCGGAAGGACCACAGCAGTTGCAGCGGCTCGGTCTGCACTCGCCAGCCAGCCGGTGCCGACGAGGTCACGAAGACCGGCTGCGCTCCAGGATTCTGGCCGAGCACGTCGAGGTTCAAGTGGACAGTCTGCGCCGCGGATTGCTGGGGCAGCACTACCGAACCCGGCCGCAGCGTCGTGTCCACATGTCTGCGCTGGTCTCCGGCGGCCTGGTTCACTGACGGCGGTTCCGTGCCCGGCTGCGTGCCCCAGCGGGACGGCGTCGAGCCGACTTGGTAGGCGAGCTTGCCGCCGTGCGCGACCGCGGACCAGTCGAGCCAGGTCTGCCGGACGTCGCGCCCGTCGAGCGAAACGCTTTGCACGTAACGGTTCGTGTCGCTCGCGCCCGGCGCGGTGACAGTCAGCGTGCCGCCTTGCCTGCCCTCGTACTGTCCGATCCGGACAGTCGCCGATTCGAACTGCGGGCTGGACACGGCGAGGAAGTTCGCGCCGCTCATCGTCGGGTAGAGGCCGAGCGACGAGAAGACGTACCAGGCCGACATCGTGCCGAGGTCGTCGTTGCCGGTCATGCCGTCCGGGCCGGTGGTGAACAGCGTCATCGCCGCGCGGACGACGGTCGCGGTCTTCGCCGGCGCGCCGACCCAGTTGTACATGTACGGGGAAAGAAGGTCGGGTTCGTTGTTGGGGTTGTAGGTGGCCTTGGCGTAGTAGTCGTACGGGCTGGCGATCCAGTCCTTGCGCGCGGTGCCTGCTGGGTCCTTGAGCAAGTTGCCGTAGGCGAAGAAGGAGTCGAGGCGCTTTTCCGTCGCCTGCTTGCCGCCCATCAGCGCGGTGAGCCCGGCCGGATCCTGCGGGACCAGCCATTGGTACTGGTAGGCACCACCCTCGTGGAACTGATGGTCCGCGTCGACCGGGTTGTAGGGCGTGAGCCAGGTGCCGTCGACGGTGCGCGGGCGGAACTGTTTGTCGGCGGCGTTCCAGACATTGCGGTACCACTGGCCGCGGTCGGCGAACATGCGCGCGTCGGCTTGACGGCCCAACCCCTTGGCCATCAACGCGAGCGCGGCATCGGCGGCGGAGTACTCCATGGTCGCCGAGGTCGGATGCTCGCAGTCGTTGTCGCCGCCCTTGTCCGCGCAGTCCTTGCCCAGGGTGAGACCGCTCGGGATGTACCCGCGGTCGTTGTAGTAATTCACGCCGGAACGGCCGTTGTACGGCGAATCGGCGGGCGGCGTGCTGGTCGCGTTCTTCTTGAGCAGCGAGTACGCCTCGTCCTCGTGCCCGGCCAGCAAGCCCTTCGACCAAGCCTCGACGAGGAACGGCGTTACCGGGTCGCCAGTCATGATGTTCGTTTCGCTGCCCGCCAGCGCCCATCTCGGCAACCAGCCGCCGTCGCGGCCTATTGCCAGCACGGACAGCGCGACGTCCCTGGCTACCTGCGGCTCCAACATCTCAAGGAGCTGGTTCTGCGGGCGATAGGTATCCCAGAGCGAGAAGTTCTGATACGGCGTGTAGCCGTTGGCACGGTGGACCTTGCCGTCGAATCCGGCGTAGTCGCCGCTGATGTCGCCAGCCAGGTTCGGATGCAGTTGCGCGTGATAAAGCGAGGTGTAGAAGGCGGTCTGCCGTTCGGTGGTGCCACCGCTGATCTTGATCGCGCCGAGCCGGTCCGCCCACTGCCGGCGCAACGCGGCGCGGGTGGCGTCGAAGTCGTAGCTGTCGCTGGTTTCTTTCGCGAGGTTGTCCCGCGCGCCGGCGAGGCCGGTGTAGGAGAGGCCCACCTTGAGGACGACGTCGTGATCAGTCGCGGCGTCGAAGCTGACCCACGCGCCGTTGCCGCCGGTGCCCGCGGCGTCGCGGCTGCCCGCCGTGCGGGTGCTGCCGCGCCAGGTGCCGTAGGAGGCGAACGGACGGTCGAAGGCGGCGGTGAAGTAGACGGTGTGCTCGTCGTGCCCGGCGCAGAAGCCGCCCGCGCGCACGCGACCCTCGAGGGTCCGGTCGCCGACGACGTGGATCTCGGAATCCTTCACCGACTGGTTCGCCTGGCCGGTGTTGAAGAGAACGTTGGCCTGGCCGGTCGAGGGGAAGGTGTAGCGCTGCCAGCCGGTGCGCGGGGTGGCGGTGAGTTCGGCGTTGACGCCGTACTTCTTCAGCCCGACGCGGTAGTAGCCGGGTTCGGCTTTCTCGTCGTCGTGGCTGTACTCGGATTTGTAGGAGTTCTTGTCGACGGAGCCGACGGCCCCGGTGGTCGGCATGACCGGCAGTTCGCCCATCACACCGCAGCCGACGCCGGAGAGGTGGGTCTGGCTGAAGCCGTAGATCGAGTTCTGCTGGTAGTCGTAGCCGCCTTGGCCGCCGGTGTCGGGGCTGACCTGGACCATGCCGAAGGGCGCGCTGGCTCCGGGAAAGGTGTTGCCGAAGTTCTGCGTGCCGACGAACGGGTTGACCAGCGACACCGGATCGGCCGTCGCCGCGCTCGCGGGCGTGCCGGACACCAGTCCGGCCATCACGAAGCCCACTGCCGCGACTGCGGCCACCCGTCTCTTCTGCGACCACATGGACGCGCTACCTCCAGGCTGACAACGTTGTCATCGTGCGCGCCGGTCCCGAGGCGACCAGCTGGAGAGCAGCTTGTCATCCCTTCGCGGCTTTGAGAACCCCGACAACGGGACAGCTTCCGGCCCGTGTTCCGTCCGTGAAGGACTCCTTGAGGGAATCAGATTCCCTCAAGG
>NZ_JBSHAM010000165.1:7296-11187 GCF_053611505.1 Amycolatopsis sp. NPDC054798
CACACCCCCCCTCCCCGGCGCGGTCCCGCCTCCTCCCACTCCCGCCGTGAGACCCCCCTCCCCCATCCTTGCCCCCCCCCCCCCCCGGCCGCTCCGGCAGCCGGAGCACCGCCCGCGCCCCGCCGCCGGGAAGGTTCGAGAACTCCAGCTCCGCGCCCAGCACCCGCGCCTGCGCGACCGCGATCGTCAACCCCAGCCCGTGCCCGCCGCCGCGCGCGTCCGTACCGGTCCGGAACCGCGCGGGCCCCTCCCGGAGCAGCACCTCCGGGTACCCCGGCCCTCGGTCGCTGACAATCACGCACCGGCCGTCCACCTCCACCGTCACCGGAGCGGCCCCGTGTTTGGCCGCGTTCGACAGCAGATTCGCCAGGATCCGCTCCAGCCGCCGGGGATCCGTCCGCACGCGGACCGCCGCCGGAGCCACCGCGTCCGGCACCCGGCGGCGGACGAACTCCGCCAGGTCGAGGTCCGCCAGATCCGCCCGCTCGGCCGCGGTGTCCAGCCGCGCCACCTCCAGCACGTCCTCCACCAGCGACCGCAGCGCGGCGACGCGGTCCCGGACCAGTTCGGCCGGACGCCCCGGCGGCAGCAGCTCGGCAGCGGTCACCAAGCCGGTCACTGGCGTCCGAAGTTCGTGCGCGATGTCCGCGGTGACCCGCTGCTCTGCGGCCAATCGCGCCTGCAACGCGTCCGCCATCGCGTCGACAGCCTGGGCGAGGTCGGCGGCTTCGTCTCGCGGACGCGGCCCGATCGCGTCGCGCACCCTGGCCGGAGCGCCGTTCGCGACGTCCCGGGCAGCGTCGGCGGCCCGCCGGAGCCGGCGCGCCATCCCCGCGCCGAGCACGACGCCCAGCAGCGTCCCGGCGACGGTGACGACAGCGGAACCAGCCAGCAGTTCCCGGTCCAAGGTGGCCAGTGCCTGCGTTTGCGATGCGTAACTGGCCCGGATCGAGACGACGTGCCCGCCGGTTTCGGCGGCTGCCCACAAAACCGGTCCGTCCAAATAGGTCGCCCGGTTGCCGCCGCGGACGGCGTCGCGCAGGGGAGCGGGCAGCGCCGGGTCGTCGAGCTGGCCGTCGACGCCGGGGTTGCGCAGCAGCAGCTGGATCCATTCGTCCTGCGCGTGCCGCGCCTGTTCGGCTTGGGTGCGCGCGAATTGCTGGTGCACCAGCAAACTCAGCGTCAGCGCGACGGCGGCCGACACGAGGGTCACCGCTGCGGTCAACCGCCACCGCAGCGTGGCCGGGAAGAGTTTCACGGTTCGGCGCGGAGCTTGTAGCCGAAGCCCCGCACGGTCTGCAGCCGTTCCTGGCCGATCTTCACTCGCAAACGTTGCACATGAACGTCGACCACCCGCGTATCGCCGCCCCACGCGTAATCCCAGACGCTGGCCAGCAGTGTGTCCCGGCTGAGCACGGTGCCGGGCGATTCGGCGAAGCGCAGCAACAGCCGCAGTTCAGTGGGCGTCAGGTCCACCGGCTGGCCCGCGCGGCGCACGTCCAGCCCGGCGCGGTCGATTTCCAGGTCTCCGAAGCGGACGAACGCGTCCTCCTCGGGCCCGGACCAGCCGCTTCGCCGCAGCACCGCCTGAATCCGCGCGAGCAGCACCGCGGTGTCGAACGGTTTGGTGACGTAGTCGTCGGCACCGGCTTCGAGCCCGAGCACGACGTCGACCGCATCGTCGCGGGCGGAGACCATCAGCACCGGCACCCGGCTTTCCTCGCGGATCCGGCGGCACAGGCTGACGCCGTTGAGGCCGGGCAGCATCACGTCGAGCAGCGCCACGTCCGGCGGCTGCGCGCGGAACCGCTCGAGCCCGGCCATGCCGTCCGCGGCCGTAGACACCCGGAATCCGGCGCGTTCGAGCGCGAGCTGCGTCGCTTCCCGGATCACGTCGTCGTCCTCGACGAGCAGTACCTGCGTCATGTCCCCTCTCACTCCGGCGAGAAACCGCGGCCGGTCCAGCGGTAGCGGGCGACCCCGTTGTCCGGTCCGGTCGCCGACATCGTGGCGAGCCGCCCGTCGAGCACGGTCAGCATGGCACCGGAGTTCTCCAGCTTGAACAGCTGTTTCCCGCCGATGGTGTAGACGTAGCCGCCGAGATACGCGCTGACCGGCACGCCGGTCGCGCCGCTGCTGCCGGTGCCCGGGGCTCCTACCGCCGCGCACGGGTACACGTTCACCACCACGTCGACCTCGCCGGTCAGCTCGTGATAGGCGGTGCTGACGGGATACGACCCGGCGATCGGGCCCTGCGCACACGGTCGCAAGGCTGCCTTCGTCCTGGCACTGACCGTCGGATCCGCGCGCAGCAGGGCGACCGCGTCCACGGTCGGGCCGCGCGGGTTGTTCGCCGGTGCCGGGGCGGCCGGCACCGGAGGAGCCGGCCCGGCGACGCGCACACCGTCCACATCGGAGCAAGCGGTGAGCGACAGCAGCGCGATCGCCGCGAGCACCGTCCTCCGCATGCTTTGCACAGTAGCCATTTTGCCCTCCGCGCGCCGCTCGGGAAGGGCTGTTACCTGACCGATGGGTTTCCTCCGGCCAGCCGCAACGCGGTCCGCCCCCGGCGGTGATCCGGCGCTCCTACCTTGACGGGGAAGCCATCAGGGAGAGGAGTCCGATGAGGACGGAAGCGGTGCTGGACCCGGCGGAAACCCGGGTGCCGAAAGGACGGCTGCTGGGCGTGGACGCGGTGCGCGCGCTGGCGATCGTCGGGGTGTTCATCGAACATTTCTTCGCGAGCGGCTGGCTGCACGGCGGCCCGCCCGACCAGGCCCCGGGGTTCCTGACGTGGCTGAACGTGCAGACGTCGTCCCGTGCGATGAGCCTGTTCGTGCTGCTGTTCGGGCTGTCCGCGGCGTTGATGAGCGGCGGCGCGACCCCGTACGCCGGGAGCGAGCGGTGGCGCGCCCGCGGCAGGCTGGCGGTCCGGGCGGTGGTGTTGTTCCTGCTCAGCCTGGTGATCGACGAGTACGGCATGTCGGTGATCGAGTACTACGCGGTGATCCTGCTCCTGCTGCTGCCGCTGACCCGGCTGCGCGCGCGGACGTTGTTCGTCCTGGCCGGAATCGCTGTCCCCGCGGTGACGCTTTACGCGTTCTGGGTGTTCAACGCCCATTCCGACTGGATGCGGTCCGGAGCCGAGACGGCGAGCGGGCTCGCGATTCTCGGCCACCCCGAACAGTGGGGCGAGTTCTTCAAGGGGATGGTGCTGTTCGGCGGCGGTTTCCAGGTCGCCTACGGCCTGCCGCTGGCGTTGGCGGGAATGGCGATCGGCCGTCTCGACCTTCGTGCGCACCAGGTCCGGATCCGGTTGCTGTACACCGGTTTCGTGCTCGCCTCCGCCTCGGTCCTCGGCTCGTGGATCGCGACGTATCCGCTGGGCGGAGCCGACGCGATCGCGACGACCCCGCCGCCCGGGATGCCGTGGCAGGTGCTCCTCGCGATGCCCACGGACGGCTCGCTGTACGCCACCAGCCCGCTCGGCATCGTGCTCATGATCGGCGTCGCGATGGTGCTGCTCGGCGGACTGCTGATCGTCATGGACCGGCCGCTCGGCCGTCGCGCGCTGTGGCCGCTCGCTGCGGCCGGCGGGATGGCTTTCACCTGGTACGCGGCGCATTTCGCGGTTTTGAAGCTGGTGCCGAAGCCGTACTCCTTCGTGTTCCTGGCTACGGTGGTCGCGGTGATGCTGGCCGCGTCGGCAGTGTGGCGGCACTGGCGGCGTCGCGGTCCGCTGGAGTGGCTGGTGCACCGGGCGACGCTGCTCGTGCCCTGACCGCCGCTTCGGTCCGTGAAGGGCCCCTTGAGGGAATTAGATTACCTCAAGGGGGCCGTCACGGACAGCCGAGGTTTGTCGCGCGCGGGTCGCCCGCAGGGTGCCCCCGA
>NZ_JBSHAM010000166.1:0-11136 GCF_053611505.1 Amycolatopsis sp. NPDC054798
CCGGGCCGGGCGCGCTGCTCCTCGACACGCCGACTTCAAGGCGATCCCGCCGCGACGGCGGAGCCGGCGCCATCAAACACAGTTCTGCCGCGCCCCCAACCACACTCACCTCTAACCAGCGAGCTCCCCAACCACGCTCGCCTCTAACCAGCGAGCTTCCCAACCACCTTCGGCAGCAACCGCTTCGCCGCGTCCTGCGCCCGCGCCGGCGTACTAGCCGCCACACTCAACGCCGACACGACATTCCCCTTGCCCACCAACACCGCACACGTCGACCCCTCACACCAAGCCCGCTGCACGCTGACCCCCGGCTGCGGCGGCAACGACACCTCGACACCCGCGCAACGCGCCCCCGCCACGACATCCTCGCCCGACCGGTCCGCGTACACCGTGACTTCGTGCGTCAACGCCGACCCACTGGGATACACCCAGCTCACCGACTTCCGCTCCCCCGCGGCCAGCCCGGTCAGACATCCGGAAACCCGCCCCGAACCCGGAGCGACCCCCTCCTCGGCAACGTCCGAATCGGACAGCAGCGCCGTCTCCGCACGCCGCGGATCCGGTGCCGCCGAAGAAGAAACGACCGGCGGATCGACCGCACGCGACACGGGCGGAGCCACCGGCGCGCTCGTGCCCGGCGTCGGAACCGGATCGTCGTAGTAGGTCTCGAGATTGTTGGGCCGGTTTCCGCATCCGGCGAGCCCGGCAAGCGCGCCCAGCCCGACCAGCACAGCGACTGCTGGCACCTGACGACGCACGTTGCCCCTCCGCGCTCAGTGTTGCCCGTCCGCCCCGGGCCATGGTGCGCCCGAGGGTAATGCAGCCGTTCAGCTCCACCCGAGGTGGGATCGATGCGCCCAGTACTCCTTCGCGTCCTGCGCGAGTTCTCCCAGCACAGCGCGGTCTTCGGCGCTGAGCCGCACCCGCGCGGCGGCGAGGTTCGCGGCCAGCTGCGCCGGGCTCGACGGACCCAGCACCGCCACCGGAGCCCACTCCTGCCCGAGCACCGCCGCCACCGCGATCGCGTCCGGGCCTGCACCGTGGGCCTCGGCGATCCGCCGCAGCGGCTCCGGAGCTTCCGCGACAAGCCTCCCGTTCGCGAGGGTTTCCTTGACCAGCACCCGTTTCCCGGCCGCTTTGGCCTCGGCCAGCGCCGGACCGGCCGACGTCTCTAAGACGTTCCAGGTGGACTGGACCGACGCGAACACCGGCTGTCCCGCCGATTCCAGCTCGAACGCCCGGCGCACCACGTCCGCCTGCGCCGGCCCGGAAGTGGAAAAGCCGACCTCGATTCCGTCACTGGCAAGCCCGGCCAGTGCGTCGATCAGAGCGGGGTCGGCGAAAAGCGGACTGTCCACAGTGAGCGAATGAACCTGGTACAGATTTACGTGGCCCGGCAGGAGTTCCCGCGTCTGCGCCCACTGTTCGCGGAACCGCGGCAGCGTGTGTTCCTTGACCTCGTGGACGTCCGCGTCGAGCCGCCAATCGCCGACGTAGCGGTAGCCCCACTTGCTGGACACGGTGACGTCCCGGTGTCCGCGTTCGGCCAGCCAGCCGCCGAGGAATTCCTCCGAACGGCCGTAGGACCGTGCGACGTCGACCCACCGGACTCCCGCTGCGTATGCGGCGTCGAGCACCGCGTGCGTGGCCGCCCGCATCGACGGCACGTCGCGCACTTCGGGCAAGTCCCGCCCGAGATTGATATATGCCGGACGGCCGAGCGCGGCCAGACCCACCGCGATGCGGTCCATCGGGATCCCCTTGTCTTTGCGTGGTTTGTGAATGGCGAGACGTGATTAGGCGAGGCGATGTGGAGTGTTTTCACATCGCCAGATGTATAGGTCGTTATACACTTTGTTTGTGTCGGAGGATGGCGAGCCATTGGCCGGAGTTTTGGGCTTGGCGGTGGAGTTTTTCGAGGCGGGCGGCGGGGGCTCGGACGTAGCCTTTGCCGAAGACCGGGGCGATTTGACGGAGGCTGGCTCCTTCTTCGCGGGCGGCGAGGAGTGCCCAGTCGGAGGCGTCGGCGCACGCGGCGGATGCGCGGCGCAGCTCCCCCAGGAGGTCGATCAGGTCGTTCGCGTTCAGCTCCCCCGCTTGGACGGCGGCGGCGGTCGTCTCCAGCCAGGCCAGGACGTCGGCTTCGGTGATCGGCGGGCGCGGGCGGGCGTTGTCTGTGCTCACGCGGCGCAGTATAGGGCGTTATACACCGAGGTCGAGCGCGGTGACCGAAACCTGCTGGACTCCGGGCGTGGCGCGGACGTTGACTGGCCGCAGCAGTTCGTTAGTCGTCAACGGAGGTTCAGTGAAGTTCGGCATCGCCGCGCGGTTCGTCGCGCTCGCCGTCGTGTGGGGCGCGAGTTTTCTCTTCATCAAGGTGGGCTTGGAGGGGCTTTCGCCGGCTCAGGTGGCGCTGGGACGGGTCGCGCTGGGCGCGTTGACGCTCGGCGCGTTCCTGCTGCTGCGCAGGCGGCCGCTCCCCCGCGATCCGGCCCTGTGGGCGCATCTCGCGGTGGTTTCGCTGCTGTTCTGCGTGGGCCCGTTCCTGCTGTACTCGTGGGCCGAGCAGTACGTGGCGTCCGGGCTCGCCAGCATTTTCAACGCCACCACTCCCCTGCTGACCATGCTGTTCGCCGCGGCCGCGCTGCCCGCCGAGCGGCTCACCCGGCCGAAGGCCACCGGGCTGCTGCTGGGCTTCGCGGGCGTGCTCACGCTCGTCGGCGTCTGGCGCGGCATCGACCTCAGCCACGAAATCCTCGCGCAACTCGCCTGCCTCGGCGCGACTGCCTGCTACGGCCTGGCGTTCGTGTACCTGCGGAAGTTCGTGTCGCCCCGCAAGCCCGACCCGGTCGTGGTCGCGTTCGGGCAAACCGGGTTCGCCACCGTCATTCTGCTGGCCGCGGCACCGGCGATCGCCGCGCAGCCGGTGCACCTGAATCTCGCGGTGGTCCTGTCCATGCTCGCTCTAGGCGTGCTGGGCACCGGCGTGGCCTACACCTGGAACACCGCTGTCGCCGCCGCCTGGGGCGCCGCCAACGCGTCCGCGGTGACCTACCTCACTCCAGTGGTCGGGGTTCTGCTCGGCGTGCTGGTCCTCGACGAGCCGGTGCACTGGAACGAACCCGTCGGAGCGCTGCTCGTGGTGCTCGGGATCCTCGCTTCGCACCGGCGGGCGTCCCGGGTGCCGGAACCGGTCCTGGAACGGGTCTGAAACGGGCCTGTGGGGCCGCCGGACGATGCCGGCGGCCCCACAAAGGTTCGCGCTGCGTTACAGGTACTGACCGGTGTTCGTGGCGGTGTCGATCGCCCGCCCCGATTCCTGGTTCTTGCCGGTGACGAGCGTGCGGATGTAGACGATCCGCTCGCCCTTCTTGCCGGAGATCCGGGCCCAGTCGTCCGGGTTGGTGGTGTTGGGCAGGTCCTCGTTCTCCGCGAACTCGTCGACGATCGCGTCCAGCAGGTGCTGCACGCGCAGGCCGGGCTGCTGGGTCTCCAGCACCGACTTGATCGCCGACTTCTTCGCCCGGTCCACGATGTTCTGGATCATCGCGCCCGAGTTGAAGTCGCGGAAGTACAGGACTTCCTTGTCCCCGTTGGCGTAGGTGACCTCCAGGAACCGGTTCTCGTCGCTCTCCTCGTACATCCGCTCGACGGTGTGCTGGATCATCGCGTCGAACGTCGCCTTCTGGTCCCCGCCGAACTCCGCCAGGTCGTCGGCGTGGATCGGCAGGCCCTCGGCCAGGTACTTCGAGAAGATGTCCTTCGCGCCCTCGGCGTCCGGCCGCTCGATCTTGATCTTCACGTCGAGCCGGCCCGGCCGCAGGATCGCCGGGTCGATCATGTCCTCGCGGTTGGAGGCGCCGATGACGATGACGTTCTCCAGGCCCTCGACGCCGTCGATCTCCGACAGCAGCTGCGGCACGATCGTGGTCTCCACGTCGGAGGACACGCCCGAGCCGCGGGTGCGGAAGATCGAGTCCATCTCGTCGAAGAACACGATCACCGGGGTGCCCTCGGAGGCCTTTTCCCGCGCCCGCTGGAAGATCAGCCGGATCGACCGCTCGGTCTCGCCGACGAACTTGTTCAGCAGTTCCGGGCCCTTGATGTTGAGGAAGTAGGACTTGCCGTCCGCGTTGTCGCCCCGGGCCTCGGCCACCTTCTTGGCCAGCGAGTTCGCCACCGCCTTCGCGATGAGCGTCTTCCCGCAGCCCGGCGGGCCGTAGAGCAGCACGCCCTTCGGCGGGCGCAGCTGGTACTGCTCGTAGAGGTCCGCGTGCAGGAACGGCAGCTCCACGGCGTCGCGGATCTGCTCGATCTGCCGGGTCAGGCCGCCGATGTCCTCGTAGCGGACGTCCGGCACCTCCTCCAGCACGAGGTCTTCGACCTCCGCCTTCGGCACCCGTTCGTAGGCGTAGCCCGCCTTGGAGTCCACCAGCAGCGAATCGCCCGGTTTGAGCGGCTGCTCGGAGAGCGGGTCCGACAGCAGGACGACCCGCTCCTCGTCCGCGTGCCCGACCACGAGGGCGCGCACGGCACCGCCCTCGACGTCCGGTGCGAGCACTTCGCGCAGCGCGCACACCTCGCCGGTGCGCTCGAAGTCGCCGCCTTCGACGACGGTGAGCGCCTCGTTGAGCCGCAACGCCTGTCCGCGCCGCAGCGACGAGACCTCCACCGCGGGCGACACCGAGACGCGCATCTTGCGCCCCGCGGTGTAGACGTCCACCGTGTTGTCCTCGTACGCCTCGACGAACACCCCGTATCCGCTCGGCGGCTGGGCCAGCCGGTCGACCTCCTCGCGGAGGGCCAGCAGCTGACCCCGCGCCTCGCGCAGGGTTTCGACGAGTTTCGTGTTCCGCTCGGTGAGCTGACTCACGCGTTCCGACGCCTCGGCGAGACGTTGTTCGAGAACGCGGTTCTGTCGCGGGGAATCGGTGAGCCTGCGGCGCAGCAGCGCCACTTCTTCCTCGAGAAAACGGATCTGCCGGGCTTGTTCCTCTGGTGTCTGCCCTGCTCCGCCGGTTGCTGAAGGGTCGGCCTCCTCGCGCCGACCTCCGGGAAGGTCATGATGCATCGGGCACCTCCTCGGAGTGCTTTTCATTCCACGGTACCGGCGATCACCGACAAGAAAAGGCCTTTCCGCATCACAAGACCGGCGCGTCGCGCTTTTTCTTCCGGCCAAGCACGGCCGCGAGCGCAGCGCAAGCGGCCGATTCGGTGCCGCCGAGGGGAATCCGCTCCGCACGGTTTCCGCAACGCGGAAACGAACGCGCCGCGGAGGCCCGGCGGCACGGGCCGCGAACCCGACTCGCGGCCTGGCTGCGCGGAAAGGCGCGCGGCTGGCTAGCATCCCCGGGTGGCCGCGATCCGCTCGTGGCCAGGACTTTCGCGAGCACGGCAGGGGGAACCGAGATGACTTATCCGCCGCAGCAGCCCGGCGGCTACGGACAGCAGCCGAACCCGTACGGCCAGCAGCCCGGCGGGCAGCCGCAGTACGGGCAGCCTCAGCAGGGCGGATGGAACCAGGGCGGGCAGCAGCCGCAGTCCGGCGGCTTCCCCGCTCCCGGGCCCGGCGCGCCCGGACCGGGCGGCCCCTACCAGGGCGGATACCCGCAACAGGGCGGTTCCCCGCAGTACGGGCAGCAGCCGGACCAGTTCGGCCAGTTCGGGCAGCAACCCGGTCAGCAGCCCGGTCAGCCTGGTCAGTTCGGGCAGCCCGGCGGGCAGTTCGGGCAGCAGCCGGGAGGCCAGTTCGGCGGGTTCGGCGAGGAACCGCCGAAAAAGAAGAAGACCGGCCTGATCGTGGGCCTCGCGATCGGCGCGGTGGTCGTCCTCGGCGGCGCGACGGGCCTGGTCATCTGGCTCAACAGCGACAGCAAGGACGACAAGACGGCCGCCCCGCCCGCGTCCTCGTCGGCTCCCGCCGCGGGCCCGCAGTCGAGCGGCCCGGGCGGAAGCTCGTCGTCGTCCCCGTCGACCTCGACCTCGTCGGGTTCGGGCAGCGGCGACTACCCGGCCGCGTCCGGGGCGAAGTCGACGCCGGGCGAGCTGTTCCAGGCCGCGTCCGAGGCGTACAACAGCTCCGACACCGACGGGCTGTTCTCGATGCTCTGCACCAGCCTCACCAAGGGCCAGAAGCCGACCGACAAGATGCCCTCGGGAATCCACTTCGAGCTGACCGGCAGCCCGCAGGAAAGCGGTGACCAGGCGACGGTGAAATACCACGTCACCACGCCCAGCAAGACCGCCGACGGCACCCTCACCGCCCTGCGCCAGGGCGGGGCCTGGTGCCTCGGGAAGGTCAGCACGGACCACTGAGTGAGACGCCGGCTCGGCACGGCACTCGGACTGCTCGCAGTCGTTGTCGCGGGCGGTGTCCTCGGCCTGGTCTTGACCGGACTGCCGGGGCCCGCCCGCACCACACCGGAACCGCCCTCTTCTCCGCCCGCCTCGCGAAGCAGCGTGTCTTCCGCTCCCGCGCCCGCGGCGGACCGGGCCGCGATAGACGCGCTGGCGCGCACTCTCGTCGACGCGATCACGCGCGCGGACTCCGCCGCATTCGGCACGCTCGCTTGCAAACCGCAAACTGCGGCGGCGTTGAAGGAACTCCAGGAGAAATGGGACGCCGCGGGCCCGCTTCGCGTGTCGCTCGCCGGGCCGCCGGCGATCGCGGGTGACGACGCCACCGTGACCGTCCGAGTGGAAGGCACCGGCGGGCACAAGGAAACCCCGTTCCCGCTGCGGCGCGAGAACGGCCGATGGTGCGTCCCTGGTTAGCCTTTGCCCTTGCTGGGCCGGCGCGAAACACGCGGCGACACCGTGCCGTCCGCGAGACGGCGCGCGGTGAGCAGGAAAGCGGTGTGCGCGACCATCCGATGGTCCGGCCGTACTGCGAGGCCGACCACGTGCCAGGGCCGCATCAGCGTCTCCCACGACTCCGGTTCGGTCCAGCACTGCTGTTCCCGCAACGATTCCGTCACGCGGGACAGCTGGGTGACGGTGGCGACGTAGACGGTCAGTACTCCGCCGGGCACCAGGTGCGCGGCGACGTTCGGCAGCTGGTCCCACGGCGCGAGCATGTCCAGCACGACCCGGTCGACCTCGCCGATGTGCGTGGCCAGATCGGCGACCGTGAGCGTCCAGTTGTCCGGCTTCTCGCCGAAGAACTTCACGACGTTGCGCTCGGCGTGCTCCGCGTGGTCGTCGCGGATCTCGTACGAGAACACCTGCCCCGCCGGGCCGACCGCGCGCAGCAGCGAACAGGTGAGCGCGCCCGAACCGGCCCCGGCTTCGAGAACGCGGGCTCCCGGGAAGATGTCGCCCCACATCACGATCTGCGCGGCGTCCTTGGGGTAGATCACCTGGGCGCCGCGCGGCATCGACAGCACGTAGTCCGGCAGCAGCGGCCGAAGCGCGAGGTACGTGCTTCCGCCCGCCGAAGTGACCACGCTGCCCTCGGGACGGCCGATGAGGTCGTCGTGCGCGAGAGCGCCGCGGTGTGTGTGGTACTCGCCGCCGTCGGCGAGCGTGAGGGTGTAGTGCCTGCCTTTCGAGTCCGTCAGCTGAACCCGGTCACCTGCACGAAACGGTCCGCTGACCGACAACTTCTTCCTCCACTGCAAAAACCGGAACGCCGACGTCGAATCCTCGCAGGTCGTCCCGCGCGCGTCGTGCGCGGGTGCCCCTCACTGAGCGCGACGGCCCTGCATCAGCGCGGCCCGCAGGTCTTCGCGGCGCAACACGCCAGCGGGACGGCCTTCGTCGTCGACCACGAGGAACTGCCAGGCGGCCGTCTCGCGGACGCGCTCCGCGATCTCCTCCCCCGGCTCCGAAGCCAGCAGGACTGTCTCCGCGCGGATCGGCTCCGCCGCTTGCTCGGCAGGCGCGTGCGGGCTGACGCTCGCTAGCTGTTGCGCGGCTTGCTCGTCCAGCAATCCCGCCGCGACACCGTCCGCGCGCACCAGCACTACGCCCCGCCCCGCCGACGCGGCCAGCGCGTCGGATACCGGGCTCTCCGCGGGAAGCTGCAACACCGGACGCACCAAATCGGACAGTTCCAGCCCGGCGGGCCAGCCTCGCCGGGCTTCAGCGGCCAGCTCGGACCGCGCTCCGAGAATCACGAACCACGCCGTCACGACGCAGACGCCGAGCCGCAGCCAGCGGTCCGGGCTCTGCATCGCCAACCCGAGCAGCGCCCAGACGATCAGGCCGGTCGCGACCAGCGCACCGCCCGCGACGGCGGCTCGCGTTCCCTTGGCCCGCAGCCCGGTCATCGCCCAGACCCCGGCGCGCACGAGACGTCCGCCGTCCAGCGGCAATCCCGGCAGCAGGTTGAAGAACCCGACCGCGAAGTTGGCCACCGCGCATTCCGCGACCAGCAGCCACACCGCGCCGTCCGGCGGAACCGCGAACAGCAGCAGCGAACAGAACCCGCCCAGCACCAGCGAAACCGCGGGCCCCGCCGCGGCGACGAGCCCTTCCTGGCCGGGCCGCCGGGGCGTACGGGCCACTTCGGACAGTCCGCCGAGAAGGAAAAGCCGCAGCCGCCGGACCGGAATCCCGAGCCGCAGCGCGACAAGGCAGTGCCCGAGTTCGTGTGCGAGCACGGAAAGCCCGAGCAGCACCGCGAACGCGGCGGCGAGCAGCCACGCGGTCGGCGTCGAAACGTCCGGCAGCAGCCGTCCGACCAGCGGCGCGTAGAGCACCACGATGATCAGCGACCCGATCCACCACGACGGGGCGAGCAAAACGGGCACCCCGCCGACCCGGAACAGCAGCAGGCCGCCGTCCCCGCCGGCGCGCCGGGCGGGCCCGGCACCGTGCTGACTGGTCGCGGCCATGCCGGACAGCGTAGGGGCCGGCGTGTGGGAAGCCGGTGACCCGGTCGCCCCGGACGGGTGGTGTCGGTCTCGCCCGGCGGCCGCGGCGGGCTCGCGCCGGAAGGAGCCCTCCGCGGCCTCGGCTCGTCAGGCGGGTACCGGCGTGCGCGGCTGGACGAGGTTCTCCAGGTTCGCCAGGGCGACCTGCTTGCGGAACTCCCCGCGATACGACGCGTCGCCGGAGTCGTGCATCGCGTCGGTCATCCAGATCGCGGCTGCCTGTCGTTCCCAGACGTGCGCCAGGCAGGTGTCCGAGTAGCTCTCCAGCAGACCCGGATCGTCCTTCTCCGCCTGATGGACGATCGCGCGGGCGAGCGTCTCCGCGTCGTGCAGCGCGAGGCTCATCCCCTCCGCGCTCATCGGGGAGATCAGGTGCGCCGCGTCCCCGAGAAGGCAGAGTCTGCCGTAGCGCATCGGGCTGAACACCACCCCGCGCAGCTGCACGACCTGTTTCGTGGCGATCGGCCCTCGCCGCACCGGCGAGCCGAACCTCGTGCCGAGTTCGTCCCAGACGCGCTCGTCCGGCCAGGCTCCGGCAGTGTCGTCGACTGGACACTGGAGGTAGATGCGGCTCGCGTTGGGGCCGCGGGTGATCTGGGCGGCGAAGCCCCGGGAATGCACTGCCATCACGGCCATCGGGTCGGCAGGCACTTCGGCCAGGACGCTGAGCCAGGCGTACCCGAACTCGTGGCTGTGACAGGCAAGGAATCCGTCCGGGATCGCGGTCCGGCTGACTCCGTGGAACCCGTCGGCGCCGGCGACGAAATCGCAGCTGATCGTGTTGTCCCGGTAGTGCACCCGGGGCCGCTCGGTGCCAAGCCCTTCCAGCGTGATGTCTTCCGCTTCGAACCGGAGGTCGCCGCCGTCGCGAAGGAAGATGCGGATGAGGTTCTGGACGAGCACCTGCTGCGGGATGAACGCACCGGCGCCGTCTTCGTCGGTGTCCATCCGCCAGGCGCGCTTCTCGCCGTGGACGATCAACGGCAGCGTGACGTCGGACCGTCCGTCACCGTGCCCCTCGACCGCCTCGCCCACTCCCCAGTCGTGCAGCATCCGGACGCCGCGACCGTCGAGAGATCCAGCTCGCTGCCGCTGCTCGACGTACTCGCGGCTGTGCTTTTCCAAGACGACGCAAGGGATCCCGCTGCGAAGGAGGAATGTGCCGAGCGTCAGCCCGGCCACCCCGCCGCCCACGACGACCACCGTGGTTTTCTCGTCTGCCTGTGTCATTTCGTTCCCCGGAAAGAGTGTTCGCCGTCCCCGCGGGCCGGCCTGATGAGCACCACTTTCTTCCCGGCCCCGGACGACCGGCCACCGCTCGCCGGCCGCCCGGTAACGAAAACCCGCCAACTTCTCCCCGCTACTCGCCGCGCCCGCGCAACCCGCCTTGATACCGCCCCGGCGTCTGCCCTACCAGCGCCGTGAACGCCGCGATGAACGCCGACGGATTCGCCCACCCGCACGCGATCGCCGTGTCAGTGACCGACACCCCCTCACTCAGCTGGAACAACGCGTGATGGACCCGCAACACCGTCCGCCACCGCTGAAAACTCATGCCCACGTCCGCATGGAACAACCGGCTGAGCGTCCGCTCGCTGGCCCCCGCGACCCGCCCCAGCTCAGCCAGAGTCTCTCCCCGCCCCGGATCCTCGTGCAGCAACTCGGTGACGACCCGCAACCGATCGTCCCGCGGCTCCGGAAGATGCAACACCTCCCCCGGAACCTCCCCCAACTCGTCGACCACCACCGCCCGAACCCGCCGAGCCGCCTCAACAGACCGCTCCCCGCCCCCGGTCAACGCCAATATCCCCGCCCGCAACAACGGCGACACCGCAAACACCCGAGGCTCCCGAACCAGCCCCCCGCACTCCTCGACCGGCACCGCAAGAATCCGCGTATCCGTACGCCCGTAAAACCGATGAGAATGCTCAACCCCAGGCGGCGTCCAGACCACCCGGTCAGCAGGCGCCACCCAGGTCCCCAACTCGGTGGTAGTAGCGAACACCCCGCTGGCCGCATAAACCAGCTGCCCGCTCGCATGGGAATGACTCCCCATCCGAAACCCGCCAGGCAGCCACCCCGCCCCCTCCGGCGTCACCCCACCCGGCCTCCCCACCACCCCGACCCTACCCACACCACACCCCCCGCTCCCCCGCTCCACCCCCCTCGGGGACACTCCCAACCCACCTGCCACGCGGGATCGCGTCGGCGTGCCGAGGAGCAACGTGCACGGCCCCCCGGGCCGGGCGCGTTGCTCCTC
>NZ_JBSHAM010000167.1:0-11086 GCF_053611505.1 Amycolatopsis sp. NPDC054798
GGCACCGGGTTTCCTCACCCTCGAAGGGAAACCCCGTGCCGCCGCCGGTTTTGTGCGGGAGGCGAAAAGCCGGTCAGTTGCCCGAGGCCGCCACGCCCGGCGCGATCGCCTGCGCGTTGCCCGCGATGCCGTAGCGGCCCGAGCCGCCGTTGAGCTGTTCCTGCAACGCCAGGATCGTCGCCACCCGGCCCGCCGCCGAATCCGCGTTGTCCACAGTGGACAGGATCGAGGTGGCCGACGTGTCCGCGCGGACGACGCCGATCGGACCGGCCCCTTCGGCCGAACCCGGGTCGCCGGCCAGCACGGCTCCCGCGCCGGACCGGTCCATCTGCGCGGCGAACCGCGCGATCGTCGCCGCCCGGTCCCCCGCTCCGTCGCCGGTCTGCTGGGCTCCGGTCAGCACGATCGCCAGCTGCGCGGGCTGCACGCCCTGGCTCGGCTTCACGAAACCGCCGTCGGTCAGCCCGCCGAGCGCGGCGGCCAGTTCGTCGCCGCTCGACTGCGGTTTCGCGCTCGCCTTGTCCAGCAGCAGCACCGAACCGAGCAGGGCGCCGGCGAGCGTGCCGGAATCGCCCGCGGTCGGGAACTTCGCCCCGGCCGGCTGCAGCCGCGTGACGACGTCGCGCAGCTGGTCGGCCTTCGCCGGATCGGTGAACGCGCTGGTGAGCTGGAGTTCGCCGGTCACCGACGCGCCGGACTGGCCGACGAGCTTCTTGAGCGCGTCGCGGTCGGCCGGGCGCGCGTCCTGCGTGGTGACGATGACGACGCTGCGCTTGTCGAGCGCGCCCGCGACGACCTTCGGGCCCATCGTCCCGGCGAACGCGTCCGCGTCCGACAGCCGCGCCTTGAGGTTGTTCCGCTGGGCCTCGAGATCGGCCACCTGCGTGCCGAGGTCTTTCTTCTGGTCCGCGAGCCCGGACAGCAGCGAACCGTTGAGCGCGGTCGAGCCCAGCACCACGCCGACGGCCAGCGCCAGGAAGCACGCGGTGATGGAAACGATGTGGTACCGCAGGGAAATCACGTGAAGAGACCCTTCACCCAGGCGATGAACGTGGACCAGGTGTGCTGGATCCACTCGAGATAGACGGAGCCGACGTCGGAGACCAGCAGCGCGGCCACGACGACGACGATGGCGGCGAACACGAGCAGCGCGACCGCGCCGAGCGAGACCCGGGCCCGGTGCAGCGTCGCGACGGCCTTGCCGTCGACCAGCTTGGTGCCGAGCTTGAGCCGGGTGAGGAACGTGGACGGGTTCGACCCGGACCGGCCGTGGTCGAGGAATTCCCGCAGCGTGGCCTGGAACCCGACGGTGACCACGAGGCTCGCGCCGTGCGCGTCGGCCAGCAGCAGGGCGAGGTCCTCGGCGTTGCCGGACGCGGGGAAGGTGACCGCGCCGATGCCGAGGTCCTGGATCCGCTCGACGCCCGGCGCGTGCCCGTCCGGCTGCGCGGGGACGACGACCTCGCCGCCGCTGCGCAGCGTCGCGGTGCCGATCCCGGTCGGGTCGCCGACCATGACGTCCGGCTGGTAGCCCTGCGCGCGCAGGGTGTCCGCGCCGGCGTCGACGCCCAACACCACCGGCCGGTGCTCGCCGATGTACTTCTTGAGCTTCTTGAGGTCCTCGGCGTGCCCGTTCCCCGCGGCGACGACCAGCACGTGCCGGTCGCGCACCGCGACCTTCAGCTCCGGCACGCCGACGCCGTCGAGGATCAGCGTCCGCTCGCGGCGCAGGAACTCGATCGTGTTGGCGGAGAAGGCTTCCAGCTGGGTCGACATCCCGGCCTTGGCCTCGATCATCTGGTCGGCGACGCTTTCCGGGGTCTGCTCGACCCCGGTCGCCAGCTGCCGCTCCCCGAGGTACACCGCGCCCTCGTGCACGCGCAGCTTCGTGCCGTCCTTGACGCTGCGCAACAGGTCCCCGCCGACCGAGTCGATCAGCGGGATGCCCGCCGCGACCAGGATTTCCGGGCCGAGGTTGGGGAACCGACCGGAAATCGAGGGCGAGGCGTTGACCACCGCGGCGACCTCGGCGGCGACCAGCGCGTCGGCGGTGGCCCGGTCGAGGTCGAGCTGGTCGAGCACGACGATGTCGCCCGCGCTGACCCGGCGCAGCAGCTCCCGCGTGCGCCGGTCGACCCGCGCGACACCGATGACGCCGGGGAGGGCTTCGTGGTTCCGCGCGAGAAGACCAGTGAGCTTCATGTGGCTGATGGTGACAAATTTGTGCCTGGCTACAGAGCCGACGCGCCGAAGCGGACATGACTCGTTGTGGTGAGCCATGTCGCGCGAGACGGGGAGCCGGGGTTAACTGTGCGGTCCGCCCGCCGCGAAATCCAGGTTGGACCAGGGGCTCGCGGGATCGTTCAGCAGCCGGTGGCGGACCCGCGCGGCCGAGGCGTATTCCGGCCCGAATTCCTCGCCGTCGAGCGCGAGCAGCCTGCCGAGGACGTAGCCGGTGGACAATTCCGCCCACGAACCGTGGTAGCGGCGGGCGATCGCGCCTGCCTCCAGCACCATCAGCTCCGCGGTGAGCGCGTCGCAGTACCCGACCGCCAGGCCCCAGCGCGCGAGTTCGACCGCGCGGCCGATGTCCCAGCCGATGATGCTGTCCACGACCCCGTCCGGTTCGAGCAGGCCGTCGGCGCGGAACCGCTGTTCGTACCGGACGATCCGGCGCACCGCGTCGACGAGCGGCCCGGCCTGCTCCTCGGCGTCGTTTTCCTCGCACCACTGCCGGACCAGGCCGACCCAGCCGTAGACGTCCAGCGCGAGCCCGCTGCGGGCGCGCAGCACGAGCACGAGGTTTCCGGTGGTGAGCTGGTAGGAATCGCCGAGCAGCCGGTCCATCGCCGCCCGCCAGCCCGCCGCGTCCGCGACGCCCCACCAGTCGCGCAGGCCGCGGACCTCGGCGACGTAGTCGTGATAGCGCGCGTCGAGGACATTCCACGGTTCGGCCGACAGCACCGCTTGGTGCGCGCCGCACGCGAGGGCGTGCGCGACCGGACCGTCGAGAAGCCCGTACCGCGCCGTGTAAAGCCGCTCGACCTGCTGCTCCACCGCGGTGACCCGGTGCGGGTTCGCGTCCACCCACGGCAGCACGGCCGCCGCGCTGACCCGCCATTCGCCGAGCGTGCCGCGGTTGAACACGACCTGCTCCCCCGGGCCAAGACCGTGCGTGGCCCAGTCGAGGTCGCCGCTGAGGAACACCACGTCCGTGCCGAAATCCGGCAGCGCGCCGCGGGTGAAGACCTGCAGCGAGGGTTCGCCGCCGTGCGCGCAGCAGACTTTCGCGGGCGACCACGTCCGCTCCTGCGCGAGCCGCTGCGCCTCGTCCCGGTGGATCGGCACGAACAGCTCCTCGTCGCCGAGGAGCTCGAGGAAGCGGTCGAGATCGTCCTCCCGCCGCGCGCGGGCGAGTTCGGCTTCGACGTCGGCCAGCGTGGCCCAGGTCATCGGATCCGCCTCAGCCCTTCTTCGCGCGCTTGCGCCTCGCACCGGTGTTCTTCGCTTTGTCTTTCTCCGCGGTGGCGAGCAGTTCCTCGGCGTGCGCCCGGCCGGTTTCGGTGCCGTCCATGCCGGCGAGCATCCGCGCCAGCTCGCGCACCCGGTCGTTCTGGCCGAGCGTTTTCACGCCGCTGCGCGTGACGCCGCCGCTGGTTCCCTTGTCCACCACCAGATGCTGGTCGGCGAACGCGGCGACCTGCGGAAGGTGCGTGACCACCAGGACCTGGTGGGTGCGCGCGAGCCGCGCCAGCCGTCGTCCGATCTCCACCGCGGCCCGGCCGCCGACCCCGGCGTCGACCTCGTCGAACACCAGCGTCTGCACCGTGTCCGCGTGCGCCAGCACCACCTCGATCGCCAGCATCACGCGCGAAAGCTCGCCGCCCGAAGCGGCCTTGTGCACCGGCAGCGGCGGCGCGCCGTTGTGCGCCCGCAGCAGCAGTTCCACTTCGTCCACGCCGTCCGGGCCCGCGTGCACCGCGTGCCCGTCGATCGCGAGCGCCTGCCGGTCGCCGTGTTCGGCGGGCTTCTGCTCGACGGTGATCTCCAGCTCCGCCTGGCCCATCGCGAGACCGGACAGTTCCTTGGTGATCGCCGTGGCCAGTTCGGCGGCCGCCTTGCCGCGCGCGGCGGAGACCTCGGTGGCGTGCGCGACCAGCTGCACGGCCAGCTCGTCCCGGCGTAAAGCCAACGCCGCCAGAGCTTCTTCGGAGGTGTCCATCGATTCGAGCCTGCGGCGCGCGTCCTCGGCCCACGCCAGCACCCCGTCGACATCCGCGGCGTACTTGCGGGTGAGCCGCTTGAGATCGGCCTGGCGCGCGAGCACCTTCTCCAGCAGCGCCGGGTCGGCGTCCAGGTTCTCGACGTAGCTGCCCAGCTCCGCGCCGACGTCGCTCAGCAGCGTGGAGGCTTCCTCCAGCCGCGGCACGAGGTCGCGCAGCGCGGAATCCTCGGCCGAGACCAGCCGCCGCACCGCCTCGCCGACCAGGCCGAGCGCGCCCGGCGCGTCCGGATCGCCGTCCTGCGCGCCGGACACCGCCGCGTGCGCCTCGGTGGCCGTCGCGCGCAGCTCGTCGACCGCGGCGAGCCGTTTGATCTGCTCGGTCAGCTCGACGTCCTCGCCGGGTTCGGGCGCGACCGCGTCGATCTCGTTCAGCCCGTGTTTCAGCAGGTCCGCCTGCTGGGCCATCTCGCGGGAGCGGTTGGAGCGCTCGCTCAGCTCGGTGAGCACGGCCAGCCATTCCTCGCGGACCTGGCGGTACGCCGCGAGCGGCCGCCCGACGTCCTCGCCGGCGAACCGGTCGATCACCGCGCGCTGCTCGGCCGGGCGCAGCAGCCGCAGCTGGTCGTTCTGCCCGTGCACCGCGATCACCTGCTCGGACAGCTCCGCCAGCACCCCGACCGGCACCGACCGGCCGCCGAGGTGCGCCCGCGAGCGCCCGTCGGCCGCGACCGTGCGCAAGGCGATCACGCTGCCGTCCTCGTCGACGTCGGCCCCCGCGTCGGTGACGATGCGGGCGGCCTCGTCGTCGTCACCCACGGTGAACCGGCCCTCGACGAATGCCTTCAGCATCCCGTTCCGGACCTTCGACGCCTCGGCCCGTCCGCCCGAAAGCAGATGCAGCCCGGTGACGACCATGGTTTTGCCCGCACCCGTCTCACCGGTGACCACGGTGAAGCCCGCGTGCAGTTCCAGCAGGGCTTCCTCGATGACTCCGAGGCCCTGGATGCGCATCTCGGCCAGCACGACGCATACGGTAGCGGCCCGCACCGACCTTCTGTGCGTTCGAGGTCCGCTAACTCTTCTTTTCGCTGGTCGAACACTTGTGCGGGCGCGTCGCGCTCAGCGGTCTCCCGAGCGCCGGTCGCGCCAGCTGCGCACCGGCAGGCCGAACTTGTACACCAGCCGGTCGGTGAACACGCCGTCCCACAGCCGCACGAGCCGCACCGGCTGCTTGCCGCACACAACACGCACCAGCGCGCCCGGCGGCAGGTCGAACGACCGCAGCCCGTCGCAGGTCAGCGCCGCTTTCGGGCCGGTCGGGTCGATGCCGACGGTGATCACCGACTCGGGCGAGACCACCAGCGGACGGGAAAACATCGCGTGCGCGTTGCTCGGCACCACGAGCAGCGCCTCGACGTCCGGCCACAGCACCGGCCCGCCCGCGGAGAAGGCGTACGCGGTGGAGCCGGTCGGGGTCGCGCACAGCACGCCGTCGCAGCCGAAGGACGACACCGGGCGTCCGTCGACCTCGATCAGCGCGTCGAGCACCCGCTCCCGGCTGAACTTCTCGACGCTGGCCTCGTTGAGCGCCCAGGTCCGGTAGATCTCGGCGCCGTCGGCGGCGACCGTGACGTCGACCGTCATCCGGTCCTCGACGTGGTACTCGCGGTCGACCACGCGCTGCACGGCGTCGGCGAGCGCGTCCGAATCGGCCTCGGCGAGGAAGCCGACGCGGCCGAGGTTGACGCCGAGCACCGGGACCCCGGCCGGACGGGCGAGTTCCGCCGCGCGCAGCAGGGTCCCGTCGCCGCCGAGCACGAACACGAGTTCGGCCCCCTCGGCCGGATTGTGCTCGGGCGCGACCACGGTGCACGGCTTGGCCATGCAGCCGTCGGGGTCGATCAGCTGGAGGACGTCCTCGTCGAGCACGCGCAGCCGGATCCCGGCCTTCGCGAATCGCTGGGACACCTCGCGGGCGGCCTCCCGGGTGGTGTCCCGGTCGGGGTGCACCACGAGGAGCACTTCACGTTCGGCGGTCACTGGGGTCCTTCCTGGACTGCGGCGCGCACGAGCCGCTCGGCATCCCCGGTGTCCTGGATGCCGGCGTCTTCCGGCCCCGTTTTGCGGAGCCACACGAAGTATTCGACGTTCCCGGACGGCCCGGGCAGCGGACTCGCGACCACCCCGCGCAGCGAGAGGCCGAGCTTCGCGGCCTCGGCGAGCACGCCCAGCACGGATTCGGCGCGCAGGTCCGGATCGCGCACCACGCCGCCGCTGCCGAGCCGGTCCTTGCCGACCTCGAACTGCGGTTTGACCATCGGCAGCAGATCCGCGCCGTCGCGCGCGCATTCCGCGAGCGCGGGCAGCACGAGTTTGAGCGAGATGAACGAAAGGTCGCCGACGACGAGGTCCACCTGACCGCCGAGCACGTCCGGCGTCAGGGTGCGGACGTTCGTGCGGTCGAGGACCACGACGCGGTCGTCGGTCTGCAGCTTCCAGTCGAGCAGCCCGCGCCCGACGTCCGCCGCGATGACTTTGCCCGCGCCGCCCCGCAGCAACACATCCGTGAACCCGCCAGTGGACGCGCCCGCGTCGAGACAGCGGCGGCCTTCGACGGTCAGCCCTTCCGGACCGAAACGGTCAAGCGCGCCAAGGAGTTTGTGCGCGCCGCGCGACGCCCAGCCGGGGTCGTCCTCGTCCTTCACGACGATCGGCGCGTCGTTTTCCACGCCGGTGGCGGGTTTCGTGGCGACCATGCCGCGCACGGTGACCTTGCCGCCGGCGATGAGCGCGGAGGCTTGTTCGCGGGAGCGGGCGAGTCCGCGCCGCACGAGTTCCGCGTCGAGCCTGGCCCGTTTGGCCACGCCGGTCAGACCTTGTCGATGCTGGACAGGGCCACGGTCAGCTCGGTGTGCACGGCCTCGAACCGGTCCACGTGCTCGGCGGGCGGCAGCGTGTCGAGGTCGTCGAGCCCGGCGACGGCCTCGTCGATGCCCGCCCGCGGGTCAGTCTGCTGCGGGCCGGGTCCGGGGATCGGCGGGGGTCCGGGAACCGGCCGCGGAACGTTCGGGTGCACCGCCCCAAACTACCAGTCAGGCCAGCCCGAGCCCGGCCACCGCCGCCGCGGCCGCGTCGCCTTCCGCGCGAACCCGCGCGATCCCGGTGCGCCACGCCGAATCGCACAGCACGCGCAGCAGGTCGAGCTTGTCGCCTTCGCCGCGGACGGTCAGCACTTGGTCCTTGCTGTCCTCGCCGATCTCCCAGCCGGGCCGCTTGCCGACGCGCAATTCGTCTGTCGGCTGCGAGAGCGCGGTGAGGTCGGCACCGAGGTGCGTCGGCCGTTCCGCCGGGATCGCGGTGAGCAGCGTCGCCGGAGTCGCGATGCCGGTGAGGACGCACAGCGAGTCGAGCCCCGCCGCGACCGCCCCCGCGATGTCGGTGTCGAGCCGATCCCCGACCACCAGCGGACGCTTCGCTTTCGCCGACCGCGCCGCCGTCTCGAACAGCAACGGCTGCGGCTTTCCCGCGACCTCCGGCTCCGCGCCGGTGGCGATCCGCAACGCGCCCACCATCGACCCGTTGCCCGGCATCAGCCCGCGTTCGGTGGGCAGCGTGGTGTCGGTGTTCGTGGCGACCCACAGCCCGCCCGCCCGGATCACGATGCTCGCCTCGGCGAGGTCCGCCCATCCGGTTTCCGGCGAATGTCCTTGCACCACCCCGGAAACGTCGTCGCCCGCGGTCCGCACCGGCTCCAGCCCCGCCGCGGAGACCTGGTCTCCGAGCGAGGCGGTGCCGACGATGAGCACCTTCGCCCCGGCGGGCAGCCGGTCCCGAAGGAGCGCGGCTGCCGCCTGAGCGCTGGTGTGCACTTCTTCGGTGTCCGCGGAGATCCCGAGGTCCCGAAGGTGCTGAGCGACCGCGGACGGAGCCTTGGACGCGTTGTTGGTCACGAACCGGACCGCCGTGCCCTGCTCGCGCACGGCGGTCACGGTTTCCGCGGCCCCGTCGATCACATTCGGCCCGTGGTACACGGTGCCGTCGAGATCGAACAACAGCGCGTCGTAGGCCACGTCAGTCATCCGACTCGTTCGCCTCGTCGGACTTGTTCGCTTCGGTCGCCTCGTTCGACGCGTTCGCCAAGTCGGCCGCCCGTTCGGCAGCGTCGGTCTCGTCCTCCGCGTCCGCCTCGGCGGCGTTGAGGAACCACCGCACGGCTTCTTCCTTGCGCCCGGCCGCCTCGAGGTTGTCGGCGTAGGCGTAGAACAGCCGCGCGCTCCACGGATCGCGTTTGCCCGCTTCGAGATCCGGCCCCTGCAAGGACACGACCGCCGCCTCCAGCTGCCCGAGGTCGCGGCGCGCTCCCGCCGCGACGATCGCCAGCTCGATCTGGGTCGCCTTGGTGAGCCGTTCCTTGTCGGTCTCCTTGGCGAGGTCCAGCGCGCGCTCCGGACGGCCGAGCGCGCGCTCGGCGTCCGCGATGATCGCGATGTGCTCGTCGCTGCGCGTCATCCGCCGGACGGCGCGCAGTTCGGACAGCGCTTCCTGCCAGTTGCCCGCGTGGTAAGCAACCAGCCCGAGCCCTTCGCGGACGATCGGCACCCGCGACGCCTTGGTCTTCGCGTACCGGGCGTGCTCGAGCGCGGCCTCCGGGTCGTCGTCGACCAGCCCGCCCGCGGCGACCAGATGCTTCCCGACGGTCTCCGCGAGCCCCTTCGGCAGCGTCCGCAGCTCACGGCGGACTTCTTCGTCGAGGTCGGAGAACTCGACGTCCTCGGGCAGCTCCGGCGCTTCGAGCAGTTCGCGGGCGAGGGCAGCGTCCTGCTCCTCGACGGTGACCGGCCGCTTGCTGCGGGGACGGTCGTCCCTGCGGTCGCGACGGTCACCGCGATCGCCACGGCTGTCCCGGCTGTCGCGGTCTCCACGGCTGGCACGGTCACCGCGGTTGTCGCGGTCGCCGCGGCTGTCGCGCTCCCGGCGCTCTGGCCGCTCGCCCCGGTCGTCCTGGTCGCCACGGTCCTGCGAGACGTCCCCGTCGCGCTGCTCCTGACCCTCAGCGGCCTCGTCCCGCCCGGCCCGGTCGCCCGCACCCGACTCGACGTCAGCGCCCTGCTCGGCCCGCGAGCCCGCAGTCACCTCTTCGGCCGCCGCGGATTCCTCGACCGCGGCCGACGAGGTCTCCTCGACCTCGTCCCGCCGCCGGTCGTCCTGACGGTCCTTCCGGAACCCGCCGTCGCGCTGGTCCTTCCGGAACCCGCCGGACTCGCCGTCCCGATCACGCCGGAACCCGCCCGGACGGTCGTCCCGCCGGTCCCCGCCAGCCTGCTTGCCGCCGGACCGGTCATCGCGACGGAACCCGCCGGAGCGTTCGCCCCGGTAGCCGCCTTCGTCCCGCCGGTCCCCGCGGTAACCACCCTCGTCACGCCGCTCATTGCGGAACCCGCCAGATCGGTCGTCACGCCGGTCCCCGCGGTAGCCGCCTTCGTCGCGCCGGTCGCTGCGGAACCCGCCCGAACGGTCGCCGCCCCGGTCGTCCCTGCGGTTGTCGCGGAACCCTCCGGAGCGCTCGCCCCGATAACCGCCTTGGTCCCGCCGGTCATTGCGGAATCCGCCCGGACGGTTGTCCCGGCGCTCCTCGCGGAAGCCCCCGGAACGGTCGTCGCGCCGATCCCCGCGGTTCCCGCCGGACCGATCGTCGCGGAATCCGCCGGAACCCCGGTTCCCGCCACGGAATCCGCTGTCCCGCGACCCGCGGTCGTCTCGCGATGCGGGCTTGCCGCCCCGGTCGTCCCGGTAGCCGCCAGGCTTGCCCCCGCGGTCGTCGCGGTAGCCGCCGCGCGAATCGCGATCGCCGGGCTTGCCGCCTCGGTTGTCCCGGTCGCCGTAGCCGCCGCGGCGATCGTTGTCGCGGAAACCGCCGGACCCGCGCCGATCGTCGCGGAAACCGCCGCCCTGCGAGTCTTTGCCGCGATAGCCGCCCGGGCCGCGCCGGTCGTCGCCGCCCGAATAACCGCCACGCCGGTCGTCGCCGCGCCGGTCGTCGTTCCAGCGCCCGCCTGAACGCTCCCCGTAAGAGGATTTGCCCTGCGGCCGCCCGCCGCGGTCACCGTACGAGGGCTTGCCCGAACGATCGCCGTAAGACGGCTTGCCGGGACCGCCGGAGCGCTCGCCGTAAGAAGGCCGTCCCTCGGGACGCCCTGAACGGTCGCCGTAGGACTTGCCTCCGGGCCCGCCGGAGCGTTCGCCGTAGGACTTCCCCTGCGGGCGGTCGAAATCACGCTTGCCGCGGGGGCGGAAATCGCGGTCGTCGTCGCGTTTGCCGGCATACCCGCGCTGTTCGCGCGGACCGTCGCCGTGGCCTGGACGGCCGGCGAAGCCGCCGGTGCCGCGGGCGCCGCGGTCGTCTCGACGGGGCCGGCCCTGGTGGCCGCTGTCCCGTCCGCCGCGGTCCTGCCGCGCGCCGCGCCGGTCTCCCCGGGGCGCGTCGGACCTTCCGCCGCGGGAGTCCTGGTCGCGGCGAGCCGACCGACCGGACCCCTCATCCGCTGAGTCTCGTCGACCGAACTCGGACACGTGGCCTCCTGCCATAGACAACTTTGGAATTCTGAGTGCGGCCCCCGCACGAGGGCCGATTGACTATCCTACGGGCCCGTTCGGAGCAACCTCGCGCGGGCGGACCAGACCGGCCCGCGCGCTGCCCGAGCGGACGCGAACATGAGTCTGGGCCCCGGGAGAACCACAGGGGTTCTCGGACCGGGGCCCAGACCTATCAAGGTAAGTTCGGCGGTGTCCTACTCTCCCACAACCCTTCGGTTGCAGTACCATCGGCGCAGTCAGGCTTAGCTTCCGGGTTCGGAATGGGAC
>NZ_JBSHAM010000168.1:0-10679 GCF_053611505.1 Amycolatopsis sp. NPDC054798
CAGCGGCTGGCCCCGGCCCGCGGCCGGTCCGGGGCTCCTTGTGGAATTCTCTTTCCCTCAAGGAGCCCTTCACGGACCTCCACCGCACCGGACCCCGCCAACGTCCGGCCCACGCCCGGCTCCGCCACGCGCCGGGGCATGGCGGGTGACAGACTTCACGGCAAGCGCTGGTTGAATCCCACAAGGCGGATGGGTTAAGGACCGGGTTCTCCGGCGGGTCTTTGGAGGTTTCCTCCAATAACGCCGCGCGGACTTGGTGACCGCCCGCATCTGAAGCACCGACCGGTCCCGTGGTCTCATAGACAGCGTGACAGTTGCAGTCCTCTCCCCCGGCCAGGGTTCCCAAGCCCCCGGCATGCTCGCTCCGTGGCTCGAGCTCGACGGCGCCCGCGCGCGCGTCGAAGAATGGTCCGCCCGCTCCGGGCTCGACCTGATCCGGCTCGGCACGGAAGCCGGCGCCGAGGAGATCCAGGACACCGCTGTCGCGCAGCCGCTGATCGTCGCGCTGTCCCTGCTGTCCTTCGAGCAGCTGCCGGTTCCCGGCGACGCTCCGGTCGCCGGCCACTCCGTCGGCGAACTGGCCGCCGCCGCGATCGCCGGCGTGCTCACCCCCGCCGACGCGGTCGCGCTCGCCGCGGTCCGCGGCGCGGAGATGGCCAAGGCGTGCGCGCTCGAACCGACGTCGATGGCCGCGGTGATGCTCGGCGACCCCGAGGAAGTCGCCGCGTGGCTGGAAAGCCAGGGCCTCGCCGCCGCGAACCGCAACGGGGCCGGGCAGATCGTCGCCTCCGGCTCCGCCGCCGCGATCGAGCGGATCATCGCCGAGCCGATGGAGGGCACGAAGATCCGTGCGCTCAAGGTGGCCGGCGCCTTCCACACGCCCTACATGGCCCCCGCGGAAGACGCCCTGCGCGAGCACGCCGCCGGTCTCTCCCCGGCCGACCCGACGCGCCCGCTGCTGTCCAATGCCGACGGTCAGGTCGTCACGAGCGGCGCGGAATACCTGCGCAGGCTCGTCGCACAGGTGACCCGCCCGGTCCGCTGGGACCTGACCATGGACGGGCTCGTCTCGCTCGGCGTGGACCGCACCGTCGAACTGGCGCCCGCGGGCACCCTGACCGGACTGGTCAAGCGGCAGCTCAAGGGCGTCGTCACCACTACCACCGCGCTGAAGTCGCCTGCCGAGCTGGCGGCGCTGCGCGAGGAGGACGCCCAGTGACCGCCCGCCCCACCCTGCGCCTGACCCAGGGCGCGCCCGCCGCCCGCATCCTCGGCTTCGGCAGCCACCAGCCGGACCGGATCGTCACGAACGACGACCTGTCGCAGGTCATGGACACCAGCGACCAGTGGATCCGCGACCGCGTCGGCATCATCGAGCGGCGGTTCGGCGAGAAGGACGAGGTGCTGGTCGACTACGCCGTAGCCGCCGGGACCAACGCGCTGGCCGACGCGGGCGTCGATCCGTCCGAAGTGGACACGGTCATCGTGCCCAACTGCACCATGCCGTCCCAGATCCCGAACGCGGCCGGGCAGGTCGCCGCGCGGATCGGCGTCCCGGCCCCCGGCGCGTTCGACCTCAACGCCGCGTGCGCCGGATTCTGCTACGGCCTCGGCGTCGCCTCCGACCTCGTCCGCGCGGGCTCGGCGAAGAAGGTCCTCGTGATCGGCGCGGAGAAGCTCACCGACGTCGTGGACCCGACCGACCGCGCGAACGCGATCATCTTCGCCGACGGCGCGGGAGCCGCGGTGGTCGGCGGGTCCGACGAACCGGGCATCGGCCCGGTGGTGTGGGGCAGCGCGGGCGACCTGGTCGACCTGATCTACATGCGCGACCACCGGTGGATCTTCCAGGAGGGCCAGTCGGTCTTCCGCTGGGCGACCACGCAGATCGCGCCGATCGCGTTGCGCGCGCTGGAAGCCGCCGGGCTGCAACCGTCCGATGTGGACGTGCTGGCCCCGCACCAGGCGAACCTCCGGATCGTCGAGTCGATCGCCAAGAAGCTGCGCGCCAAGGGGGCGCGCGAGGACATGGTGGTGGCCGACGACATCAAGTACTCGGGCAACACCTCGTCCGCCTCGATCCCGATGGCGCTGGACCACATGCGCAAGGCGGGAACGGCGAAAAGCGGCGACGTGGTGCTCGCGGTCGGCTTCGGAGCCGGGCTTTCCTATGCGGCGCAGGCGTTCGTCCTGCCCTGAGCGATACTTCCCCCGCGGGCGCCGTGCCCGCGAGCGGACCTCCAGAAGAACCGAGAAGGGAACAACACCGATGGCTGACAACACTGAGATTCTCGCCGGCCTCGCCGAGATCGTCGAAGAGGTCGCCGGCGTGGCTCAGGACGACGTCACCGCCGAGAAGTCGTTCGTGGACGACCTGGACATCGACTCGCTGTCGATGGTCGAGATCGCCGTGCAGGCCGAGGACAAGTTCGGCGTCAAGATCCCGGACGACGAGCTGGCGAACCTGAAGACCGTCGGCGACGCGGTGAACTACGTCTCCGCCAACTCGAAGTAAGTCCTCTTCGTACCCGGGCCCCGGTCCGGAGCCGACCTTGGGGAGACTCCCATGAGCAACATCGACGTCGTGATCACCGGAATGGGCGCGACCACGCCGCTCGGCGGGGACGTCGCGTCCACCTGGGACGGTCTGCTGGCCGGCCGCAGCGGGATCCGCACGATCGAGGCGGACTGGGCGGCGGAGCTGGACCTGCCGGTGCGGATCGCGGCACAGCTCGCCGTCGAGCCGACCGACATCCTGCCCCGCGTGCAGGCCCGCCGGCTCGACCGGTGCGAGCAGGTGGCGCTCATCGCCGCCCGCCAGGCCTGGGCCGACGCCGGGTTCGCCGAGCAGACCGACGAGCACACCGACGTCGAACCGGAACGTCTCGGCGTTTCGATCGGCACCGGGGTCGGCGGGCCGGTGACCCTGCTGACCCAGAACGATCTGTTGCACCAGCAGGGTCTTCGCAAGGTGTCGCCGCTGACCGTGCCGATGCTGATGCCGAACGGCCCGGCCGCGCACGTGGGCATCGACCTGAAAGCCCGCGCCGGGGTGCATTCGCCCGCGTCGGCGTGCGCGTCCGGGGCCGAGGGCATCGCGAACGGCTTCGAAATGATCCGGTCCGGCCGGGCCGACGTGGTGGTCGCGGGCGGTTCCGAGGCGTGCATCCACCCGATCACCGTCGCCGGGTTCGCCCAGGCCCGCACGGTGTCGACGCGCAACGACGACCCGGCAGCGGCGTCGCGTCCGTTCGACGTGAGCCGCGACGGCTTCGTGCTCGGCGAGGGCTCCGGCGTCGTCGTGCTCGAGCGGGCCGACCGCGCGAAGGCCCGCGGGGCGCGGATCTACGCGAAGCTGGCCGGTTACGGCCTGACGTCCGACGCCTACCACATCACGGGCAACCACCCGGAGGGCATCGGGCAGATCGCGGCGATGCGCGCGGCGATGGCGATGGCCGGACTGTCCCCTTCGGACGTCGGCCACGTGAACGCGCACGCGACGTCCACTGTGGTCGGTGACATCGGCGAGGCGGCCGCGATCCGGTCGGCGGTCGGCGAGCACCCGGTGGTCACCGCGCCGAAGGGCGCGCTCGGCCACCTCGTCGGCGGTGCGGGCGCGGTCGAGGGCATCGCGACGATTCTCGCGCTGTACGAGGGCATCGTGCCCGCGACGCTGAACCTCACCGAACTGGACCCGAAGGTGCAGCTCGACGTCGCGGCCGGGGAGAACCGCAAGGTCGAACTCGCGGCGGCGCTGTCCAACTCGTTCGGTTTCGGCGGGCACAACACCGCGCTGCTGTTCACGCCGGCGAACTGAAGTCCCTTTTGACGGCGAAGGGCCCCCGCGGAGTTTCCGCGGGGGCCCTTCCCGTTTTCGCCGGAGTTTCGCCGGTCAGCACGCCTCGCGTTCCGCGGCGGAGCCGTCGACGGTGTCGATCCGGTACGAGTTGTGCTCGTATTTCATCGGCAGCACCAGCCGCCAGCGGATGCACTTCTGCTGGAAGTCGACCGGGGCCTCGTTGAGCGACTGGGTGCTGGTGAACCCGACCAGCGCCCGCAACGTGCCCTGCGCGCCCGGTTCGATGCGGTACAGCGTGATGTCGACGTCCTTCGTGGACTGGAAGTTGCGGTGCCAGTCCGTTTCCGGAGTTTTGCTGCGGCGCGCTTCGCTGACCGTCTCGGTCCAGGCGTCGTAGTCCTTCGCGTTGAGCGCGTTGAAATAGGCCTGCAGCACGGTGCGGACGGCATCGTCCTGCGGGTGGTTCTCGGCGTCCGGGGTGACCCCGACCTGGACCGAACCGGTTTTGCCGGGAAGTCCGCCGCTGGTCGCGACGGGCGGGACGATGCCTTCGCCGTCGGCAGGGCGCGGCGATTCGGGGCGGCGGTACAGCTCGCGGGCGAGCAGACCCCCGGCGACGGTGATGGACAGCACCACCACGAGCACGGGGATCAACCACCGCTGACGGGACGGCGGGGCCGGGTGAACGCTCACCCGGGTGAGGGTACCGCCCTCGCTCACCCGACCTGGTGCAGCCAGGTGACCGGGGCGCCATCGCCCGCGTGCCGGTACGGCTCGAGCGCCTCGTCCCAGGCCGCGGCGAGGAGTTCGTCCAGTTTGTGCGCGAGGGTTTCGCCGCCGCGGGTCATGCTGACGAGCGCGCGCAGCTGGTCCTCGCCCACGACGATGTCGCCGTTGGCGCTGGTGCGGCCGTGCCAGAGACCCAGTCCGGGCGCGAAGCAGAACCGCTCGCCGTCGACGCCGGCGCTGGGTTCCTCGGTGATTTCGAAGCGCACCATCGGCCACGCCTTGAGCGCGCCGGCGAGTTTGCCCGCGGTTCCTGCGGGCGCGCTCCAGCTGCATTCGGCCCGGAGCTGTCCCGGACTGGCCGGCTGGGCCGTCCACTTCAGCTCGACCCGGGCACCAAGGGTGCCCGAAATAGCCCACTCGACGTGCGGACATACCGCAGACGGCGACGAGTGGACGTACACCACGCCTCGGGTGCTGCCACGGGTGCTCACTGCTGACCTCCGCTTGTTCGACGAGGGACGTCTTCCCCTACGACCTCTCGAACCCTGCGCAGGTTGCGTAGCCTCCACGGCAGTTCCCGACCTGTGTAGCACATTCTGCACCCCAACCGTGCTGTTTGGCCACATGAACACCACAAGTCGCGACGGACGACCCATTGTGGTGAGCCACGCCGACGCGAGGGCGCGGAGCACGGTTCCGGCGGCCCGGCACGCTAGCGTGTGGCACCGGAAACGCTGCGGATTCGACGGGAGAATTTCGGTGCGACTGGTCCGTCTCGGGCAGCAGCCCTCGCGCGTCGCGGAGGACGTGCGGGCCGCACTGGCCTCCCTCGGCCGGGGGAGCACGGTGATCGGCGGCGTCGCGCTCGTCGGCGCCCGCCCGACCGGAGACCGTCCGGTCGAGGCGGTGGTCGTGCTGCCCGCGGGCGTGCTCGTCGTCATCGGCGTCGACCTGCCCGACCCGGCCCTGCGCCTCGAAGCCCCGCTGAGCGGTCCGTGGAAGGCCGACGGCTGGCCGCTGGTCCACGGCGACGACGTCAACCCCGCCACCGAAGCGCTCGATCTGTCCCAGGAATGCGAACGCCGCATCGCGGAACTCGGCGGCGGCCCGGTCGGCACGATCGTGGCGGTCGGCCCGTACGTCGAGACGGTCGACCAGCCGCCGGGCGATCTCGCGGGCCCGGTCCGGGTCCTGCACCCGACGCCGACGACCATGCTGGCGGCGACGGTCTCCCTGGCCACCGCCCGGCATCCGCGGTCGGTGGACCAGGCGAGGGCGTTGATCGCGGCGCTGGCTCCGGACGCGCCGGAGCTTTCGGACGAGGTTTTGCGCGGGGAAGGGTTCGTCCGGTTCGCCGACGACATTCCGGTTCCTCCTGGGCCCCGGGCTCCGCAGGGCAGCGGTTTCAGCGGCTCGGCTGCTGGTGCTGTCGGCGCTGGGGCTGCGGCGGGGTCTGCTGTTGCGGCGAGCGCGGTCGGCACTGCGGCTGACTCCGCCGGACGGAGCGCTGGAGCCGCGACGGCGAGCAGTTCGGCTGCGATCTCGGCGGGGCCTGGCGTTGCCGGGCCAGGTGCGCCAAAGGCTGACTCTGTTGGAACCACTGCGGTTGGATCCGGTGCTGCCGCTTTCCACGCGACGAGGCCCGGCGCTGCTGTGCCTGAGGCGGCCCGAACTGGTGCTGCTGCGCCCGACGCGAAGAGTTCCGGGGCCAGTGCGACTGAGGCGGCTCGTGCCGGTGCCGCCGCGCCTAACGCGGCCAGTCCCGGTGCCGCTGCGCCCGCCAGCCCTCTCTCCAAGGGCGGCGAGTCAAGCGCGGCCGCTCCCAACGCACCTGGGTCTGGTGCCGCAACCGCTCCCCCGGCTGGAAAGGCCGCCGCGAACACCGCCCCCTCCAGCTCGGGACCGCAGACAAGCCCGGCAGGCACCGGAAACACCCCGGAGCTTCCCGTCTTCCCCGGCGCCAGCAACGGCACCACTGCCCCGGCAGGCACCGGAAACACCCCGGGGCTCCCTGTCTTCCCCGGTGCCAGCAACGGCACCACCGCCCCGGCGTCCGCTAGCTCCACAGCATCGAAGGCTGCTGCTTCCCCCAGCACACCTTCCCCCAGCACCCCTTCCCCCGCACCGAAATCCGCCGTTCCCCCGGCTCCCGCGCCTCGGCCGAAGATCATCGCGGTGCGCCCGCCTCGGCCGGAAGTTCCGTCGAACGAACTGGACTCGCTTTCCGAAGCGCCCACCGAGTCCACGGACCCGCCCGAGGCTCCGACCGAGAAGATGCCCTCTCCGGCGAAGCCTGGACGTCCGCGCGCGGCCGTTCCGCCGGTCGTGCCGGTGGCTGCTCCCGGGCCGAGCAGTCCCCCGCTAGGCGCGCCCCAACCGGCGCAACCGACGGGCGCACGGCCCGAACCGGCCGCCGGAGCTGGAGCGGCAGCGGGAGCAGGGCCGAACACTCCGGCCGGGCCTGGGAAACCGGCCTCCCGGACCGTCAAATGGGTGCCGATCGCGGCGATCGTCCTGCTGGTCGCCCTGGTGGTGTCGGCGATCGTCGTGGCGACCAGCGGCGACGACACCGCTGCCGCGCCGCCCGCCAGCAGTGCGCCGCCGCCCAGCAGCGTGCCGAGCCTGGCGCCGATCAGCGTCAAGTCGAGCGCCCCGCCAGCGCCGACTCTCACCTTCGAGCCCCGGGCGAGCAGCGCTGACCAGAAGTGCGCCTCGCACGCGTTCGGGGACGTCCAGGCGAGCCTTCAGCAGACCAGCTGTTCCGCGGTCCGCCGCGCGAGCTACACGGCGCTCGTGGACGGACGGCCTGCCGCGGTCACTGTCGCGGTGGTCGAGTTTTCCGATGCCGGGCAAGCCGATCGCCTCAAGCAGATCGCCGACAACCCGGGCGGCGGCGGAATCCTGGACGTCGCCACGGAGGCCGGCAAGTGGCCTTCGGGCCCGCCGCAGTTCGACGGCGCCGCCTACGCCAGCAAGGTCGACGGGAAGGGCGTGCGGCTCGTGCAGGCGGTCTGGCAACCCGGACCGTCCACTGCGGACGATCCGGGGCTGGCCCGCGCGGCGAAAGGCGCGCTCGACTTGCAGCTGCCGTCCTGAGCCGGTGGCTCACTGCCAGCCGTTCTCCAGCAGGTCGAACGCCACGTCGACGTACCGCGGCGGGTCGTCCGAGCGCTCTGCCAGCGAGGCCGTCTCCAACGCGAAATGGGCCAGCACAGCGCATCGCGGATCGTCCTCGGGCGCACCGGTTTCCGCCGCGATCACTCGGCTCAAGGTGTGCTCGTGCCCCATCCACATCTTGTGCCAGTACTCCGCGAGCGCGGGCGTTTCCCGCACCAGCCGCAGCAACGGGGCGGCCTCCGCGCGGATGCCGGACGTCGCCCGCCGATGGATGTGCGCCCGGAGCGCCGCCAGCACCGACGTGCCCGCCGGCCGGTCGCGGACCGCCGAGACCAGCGCCTCGTCCACCTCGGGTTCCCGGTCGAAAACGAGAGCTTCCTTCGTCGGGAAGTGCTTCATCAGCGTGGTGGTGGACACGTCGGCGGCGTCGGCGATCTCGCGCACGGTCACCTGGTCGTAGCCGCGCTCCAGGAACATCCGCAGGGCAGCGTCGGCCAGCGCCTGGCGGGTCGCCGCCTTTTTGCGTTCACGCCGGCCGGGAGCGGGGGCACTGGTCATGCCCCGACGCTACCGGACAGCGGCCCGGATCAAAGGCCGTAAGCCTCCAGCAGCCGCAGCCACACCTCGCTGATCGTCGGGAACGCGGGGACCGCGTGCCACAACCGGTCCAGCGGCACCTCGCCGACGACGGCGATCGTCGCGGAATGCAGCAGCTCCGCGACGTCCTGGCCGACGAACGTGACGCCCAATACGACACCGCGTTCGGTGTCCACGACCATGCTCGCCTTGCCCTGGTACCCATCGGCGTGCAGGGAGGAACCGGCAACCGCGATGTCGATGTCCACCACTCGGTCCGCCGAACCATCGCGCGCCTCGGTCAGGCCGACCGACGTCACCTCCGGGTCGGTGAACACCACTTGCGGCACCGCGTGATGGTCGGCGGTCGCGCTGTAGCGGCTCCACGGCTCGGTCGAGATCTCCTCGCCGCGGGCACGCGCCGCGACCGAGTCCCCGACGACCCGGGCGGCGTATTTCCCCTGGTGGGTCAGCAAAGCGCGGCCGGTGACGTCGCCCGCGGCGTACAGCCAGCCACCCTCCACAGCGGACACCCGGCCGCTTTCGTCCACCTGGAGCGGGCCGTCGGTGGGCAGGCCCAGCACGTCCAGGCCGATCGTGCTGGTCGCGGGCGCGCGGCCGGTGGCGACCAGCAGCTCGTCGACCACGATCTCGTCGCCGCCGGAGAGTTTCAGCCGCGTGCCACCGTCCACAACGGACACTTCGCTCAGTCCGGAGTTCGTGTGCACGCGGACACCCGCCTCGCGCAATCCGTCCAGGACCAGGTCCCCGGCGAACTCCGGCAGCCGCGGCAACGGGCGTTCGCCGGTGATCACAAGGTCGACTCGCGCGCCGAGCCGTGCCCACGCCTGCGCCATTTCGACGCCGACCACGCCGCCGCCGAGCACGCCGAGCCTCCCCGGCACCTCGGTCGCCGACGTCGCTTCCCGCGAACCCCACGGCTTAATGGTGTCCAGACCCGGAATCCTCGGCGTGCGCGGGACGCTGCCGGTGCACACGATCACCGCGTGCCGGGCGGCGAAAACGCGGCCGTCGTCGAGAGTGACTTCGCGCTCACCGGTGATCCTGCCGTAACCGCGCACGGGTTCGATGCCCGCGCCGCGCGCCCATTCGAACTGGCCGGAGTCGTCGCCCTTGCCGGTGAACCAGTCGCGGCGCGCGAGCACCTTCTCCGGATCGAGCGCGTCGCCGACCGGCACCCCGGGAATCCGCTTGGCCGCGGCGAGCAGGTTTCCCGGGCGCAGCAACGCCTTGCTCGGGATGCACGCCCAGTACGAACACTCCCCGCCGAACCGTTCGTGCTCGACGAGTGCCACCTTCAGCCCGCCCTTGGCGGCCCGTTCGGCGGCCACTTCCCCGACCGGACCCGCCCCGATGACCACGACGTCGAAAGTCTCTGCTGCCATGGGCACAGCGCACACCACCGCGCAGGTTCGCGCAAGCCTGCCGCTATTCTCGTACCAGAGCTGCAAGAAACCGGCGGCACCGCGAAATCCGGGTCGTCGCCGTGCCGGTTGCACGCACGACCACGATCGAGCACGGGAGGCTCCCATGGCGAGGAACACTGCTGTCCGCACTCTGGACGACCTGACCGGCGGACGAGCGGCCGAGACCGTCGCGTTCGCGCTGGACGGAGTCGAGTACGACATCGACCTCGGCACCCGCAACGCGACCGCGCTCCGGCGGCTGCTGGAGCGCTATGCCAAGGCCGGCCGCCGCACCGGCGGACGGAAGCTTCGGCCGCGGCTGGTCGCCGGGGCGAAGAAGGCCGAGGCCAAGCCCGCGGCGGAGAAAGCCGCGGCGGCGGGCGGAAAAGCCATTGCTGGCAAGAAGACTGCTGCCGCCGGTTCGGCGCGGGCCGCGAAAACCGCTCGAACGGGTGGCGCGACCGGGACCGCGAGCCGGGCCACGGGCAAGGCCGCGTCCGCGGCGCCGACGAAGGCCGCTGCGACCAAGACCACGGCCAAGTCTGCGAAGTCCGCCGCGGCCAAGCCGACGAAGGCCGCGGCGGTCAGTTCGGCGAAAGCCACTGCGGTCAAGCCGGCGAGGAGCACGGCGGCCAAATCGACGAAGGCCGCTGCGGTCAAGAACCCCTCCGGCAGCACGGCGAAAACCGCGACCGCCAAGGCCGCGTCCGCGAAGGCAGCCCCGGCGAAAACCACCGCTCCGGCACCGGTGAAGGCGGCCTCGGCGAAAACCACCGCTCCCGCGCCCGCGAAGGCGACCCCGGCGAAAGCCGCCGTTTCCGCGAAGACCGCACCGGCGAAGGCAACTCAGGCGAAGACCTCCGCACCCGTGAAGACCGCCACTCCGGCACCGGCGAAAACCACTGCGCCCGCCACGACCGCACCGGCGAAGTCCGCCGCCAAGCCGCGCCGCCGGGCAGCCGCCGCGGTGCCGCCGGTGCTGTTCTCCTCCTCCGGCAGCTGATCCCGTTCCGTGAAGGGCTCCTTGAGGG
>NZ_JBSHAM010000169.1:0-10339 GCF_053611505.1 Amycolatopsis sp. NPDC054798
GCCCAGAACCCGCCCGCGGCGACCACCGAGGAGGAACCGATGGTGTAGAAGACCTGGTCGCCGACCGTCGTGTTGATCGAGATGCCGATCTGCTTCAGCACCAGCGCGAACCAGAACGACGGCATCGACAGGAACAGGAAGCCGAAGAAGGTCGCGGTGTAGTCGAACTTGGAGTACTGCCGCGACGCGCTGATCACGCCGATCAGCACGGCGAGGATCAGCGCCACCACCATGGCGAGCACGATCAGCCGCAGCGTCACGCCGAACCGGCCGAACACCTCGCTGCCGATGTTCATGGTGGACTGGACCGAGGGGCCGAAATCACCGTGCAGCACGCCGGTGATCCAGTGCCAATATCGCTCGAGAATCGGCTGGTCGAGATGCAGCCGGATGCGTTCGAGTTCGATGGTGCGAGGGGGCGGCGGCGGGTTTCTCGCGATCAGCGGGGTCAACGGGTTGGCCGAAAGCGACACCATCACGAAGACGACGAACGTCGACACGATGAGGATCGGCACCGAGACGAAAAGCCGGCGCAGTGCGAAGGCAAGCATGGAGGTCTTCCTGCTCTGGACGGTGTTCTGCCGGCGCCCGCCGCTCGTGGTGGCAGGGCCGTGGCGACGTAACGGGGCAATCGTGGTGTTCGGGAACTAAAAGGGCAATTGTTCGCGGATACGGTGAAGGGCCGGCTTTGCGGCCGGCCCTTCACCGGTTGTCCCGCGGGAATCTACCGGTTGTTGATCACTTCCGGATGCCCCACTCCGACATGTTGTACACCGGAGCGTCGAGCGTCGAGTTGTTCCGGATGTTCGCGATCTTGTCCGACGAGGCGATGAAGGTCGGCTTCTGGTACAGCGGAAGCACGTACGCGTCGTTCGTCATGATCTGGTCGGCCTGGTTGAGCAGGTCCGACGCCTTGGTCTGGTCGGTCTCGGCGCTGGCCTGGTCGATCAGGTCGTCGACCTGCTTGCTGGTGTACTTGCCGTAGTTGCTGCCCTGACCGGTGCCCCACAGCTGCTTCGCGCCGCCGATCGCGAAGGGCGAGGAGACCCACGCGAACACGATGACGTCGTAGTCGCCGCTGGTGGTGGTCTGGCCGAGGTCGTCGGTGGACTGGACCTTCACCTTGACGCCGAGCTGGGCCGCGGTCTGCGCGAACAGTTCGCACTCGTTCTGGCGGATCTGGTTGCCGACGGTGTAGCGGATGCGCAGCTCGGGGACCGCCTTGCCGCTCGGGTCGGACAGCTGGTTGTTGTTCAGCTTGTAGCCCGCGTCGGTCAGCAGCTTCTTGGCCTTCTCGATGTCACCGGAGCCCTGGCCGGTCGAGCTCACCACGTCCTTGTAGCCCTGCTGCTGCGGCATGAAGTTGTGGTTGTTGAGCGGCTCGACCTTGTTGGTGAACTGGCCGACGGTCTTGGCGATCATGTCCTTGCGGTTGACCGCGGTGTAGAGGGCCTGGCGCAGCGTCTTGTCGGCCAGGGACGGGCTCTTGAGGTTGAAGTCGAAGTGCTCCCAGGTCAGGCCGAGACCGATGAACGAGGAGATGTTCGGCATGTTCTTGACCTGGTTGATCAGGTCGACCTGCGGCTGCGGGTAGATGACCTGCACCTCGTTGTTCTGCAGTGCGGTCGGCTCCTGCGTCGCGTCGGTGATGACGCGGAAGATGACGCTGTTCAGCTTCGGCTTCTCGCCCCAGTACTTCTCGTTCGGGACCTCGGTGATCGACTGGTTGTTGACGAACTTCGAGATCTTCCACGGGCCGCCCGACCAGGTCGGGAGGGTCGTGCCGAACCACTTGTACGACGAGGCGAGCCCTTCCGGGGTGTTGGTGTCCCCGTGCTGCTTGGCCAGGTGCGCCGGGTACATCGCGCCGGACGAACCCCAGAGCTTCTTCCAGTCGGTGAACGGCTTGGCGAGGGTGGCGGTCACCGTCTTGCCGTTGTCCGAACCGGTCACCGCGGTGATCTGGTCGTAGCCGGAGGTGTCGGCAGGGGTGCAGTCCTTGCAGTCCTTGCCGTTCTGCACCTTCCAGTTGTAGATGAAGTCGTCAGCCGACAGCGGCGTGCCGTCCGACCACGACGCCTTCGGGTTGATCTTGTAGACGATCGTCGTCGGGTTGCTCAGCTCGGCGGACTCGACGAAGTCCTTGTTCAGAACCGGCTTGAGGTCAGGCGTCGCGTAGAACGTGTAAGGCAGGATGCCCTTGGTGACCATGCCCGTTTCGAAGACGTTGCCCTCGGCCGAGGTCACGTTCCAGTTCGGGACGTTCTTCTCGATGGCGAACGTGACGTCGCCGCCCTGCTGGAGCTGATCGGCCTGCGCCGCGTTGCACGTGTTCGGGTTCTTGTCGCAGTCGGCGAATGCCTGCCCGGTCTGCACCGCGCTGTTGCCGCCTCCGCCACCACCGCACGCGGAGAGCAGAAGGGCCGCGCCCGCGACGAACGCGCCGAGTTTCGCGGCACGCGACCTAGTCGTCACTAACATTCATTCTCCTTGCTCGACGCCGTCGCGGGTTTGCGAGGCGGCTCTTACTGACGCGCAAGCACCGATCGGTATCGCGTTGCTCACCGTAGCCGTGAAACTTAGGCATTGGACAGACGGCAAACCTATCGATCCGGACACTCTCAGTGAGATCGTTGCGGAACAGATATCTCGTGACCCCTGGTTGCACCGCAGTTTCCGCGTTTGATCGACTACGGTTAGTAGTTGATCACCGGAATTCTGGGCCGGTTCGGGTGGCAGTTCGGTCCAGTAGGCCGATCGGCCTGGCGGACAATAACCGCCCCGTTCCGTGTGCGGTACCCCAGCTAATGGAGTAGCCGCCCGGCCGCGACGAACCCGAAGTGACAAGAAATTGGTCCGATCTCGTGAAGCGAAACAATGCGCCCGCCGCCGGACGCGGGCAGGGCTGCCCGGAAGGAGGCGGGTACTCGGTGGGTGTTCCGAGCATCTTGCGTCCTTGCCCGCGCATTCCGAACCGCGGAACGTTCCGCGGAAGGGAACGCCCACGGGACGGGACGCTGGTCCGACTCAGTGGGATGCGAATGCATTTTCGCGTGCACGCGGCGGTTTTCCGGTTCCGGAACGCCGCGCCGGGGGTCGGCGTCCCGGGTGCGGGCGCGACGGTCACTAACCTGAGGGCGTGAAGCGGAAGCTGCTGCTGGTCCACGCGCACCCGGACGACGAAAGCATCGCCACCGGCGGGGTCATCGCGAGGTACGCGGCCGAAGGCGCCGAGGTGTGCGTGGTGACCTGCACGCTCGGCGAAGAGGGCGAAATCGTCCCGCCGCGGCTCGCGCGCCTCGTCGCGGCGGAGGCCGATCAGCTCGGCGGGTACCGCTCGGGAGAGATGGCCGCCGCGGCCGCCGCGCTCGGGCTCACCCGGCACGAATACCTCGGCGGCATCGGCCGGTGGCGCGATTCGGGCATGGCGGGCACGCCCGCCGCCGAGCATCCGCGGGCCTTCACCGGTGGCTCGGCGGCGGAGCAGACCGCTCAGCTGCGCGAACTCATCGACGACTTCGCCCCGCAGGTGGTCGTCACCTATGACTCCTTCGGCGGCTACGGCCATCCCGACCACATCCGCGCGCACGAGATCACCATGGCGGCGGCGCCGGACGCCCCGTCGGTCGAGCGGGTCTTCCACGTGGTCCAGTCCGAGGCCGCGCTCACCGTCGGGCTGGCCGAACTGCGCGCCGACGGAACTTCACCGTTCCGGGTGGCTGACGACGGCGAGCTTCCGTCCACTTCAGACGGCAAGATCACCACCGTGGTCGACATCTCCGCGCACCGGCAGACGAAGCTGGCGGCACTGCGCGCGCACGAAACCCAGCTCACCGTGGTCGACGGCCCGGTGGCGCACTTCGCGCTCACCAACAGCATCGCGCAGCCGATCCCGTCCGCCGAATACTTCGTGCTCGCGCACGGCGACGCGCACGGCGCCGAAACCGATCTTTTCGGCGGGCGGTGACGGTGTCCGCTTCGCTCACTCGCGACCAGCGGCTGATGCTGGTGCTGCTGGCGCTCGACGCGATCGTGCTGGCATTGCTCGAACTGTTCTTCCTTCCGCTGCGGCTCGGCCCGCTCGGCGAGGTGCCGTTTCCGGTCACCGTGGTGATCGGAGCGGTCACCACCCCATGGCTCGTGGTGACCGCGGCGAAGCTCGTGCGGCCGGCACTGTCGTTCGTGCCGCTGCTGGTGTGGGTACTCGTCGTGTTCGGGGTCGGCCTGTTCGGCCCGGGCGGCGACGTCGTGCTGGTCCAGGACTGGCGCGCACTGCTGCTGCTCGGGGCGAGCGCGCTGCCTGCCGCCCTTGTCCTCGGCGGCGGGCTCGGCCGGGCCGCGGCGAAGGGAGGTGTCCGTGTCTGAGGCCATTTCGGACCGTCAGGTCGTGGCGATTCTGCGTCCATTCGTCCGCGCCTGCGCACCGATGATCGACGCGCTGCGCGAGGCCGACCCGTTCGGCTTGCAAGCGCGGGCCCGGCGAGGGGAGGACGAATTCGCCGACGCCGGCTTCAAGAAGAAGATGCTCCGCGCACTGACCTCGGTGAAGGTGCCAGGCACCGCGGCGTGGGCGTCGATGGACATCGACCAGCGCGCGAGCTGGTGGGTCAACCGCGTCGGCAGGCTCACCTCGCTGCTGACGTCGATCCCCGGTCTCGGCGGTGCACTCGCCGACCGGCTGCCGGTGCAGGACACCCTCGGCGCGGCGTCGCAGGGACTGGTGCTGTGCGCGGTCGCGGGGGAGTACGGCGTGACCGATGTCGGCAGCCGCGTCCGGCTGATCGCCGCGGTGCTGTTCGAACGCGACATCGACGCCGACCTCGCGGCGGGAGCCGGCCACGACAAGTCCGCGAAGTCCGCAGAGGACAGTGAGACCGCGCGGCTGACCGAGGAACTCGACGAATCCCACCGCAAACACGGCAAGGTCACCGCGAAAGCCGTCGCCCGCACGCTCTGGCACCTCGGCAAGTCGCTGTGGGGGATCACCGGCGAACTCGAGAAGCGCCCGCGCGGCCGATGGTTCCACCGGGCGCTCGGGATGCTCCCGGTGGTCGGCGCGGCGGGCGACTACCTCGGCGAGCGCTCCGGGCTCAAAAAAGTCTGGAAGCGCGCGCACGCTTGGCTCATGGCCCACCGGGAGTGGGCCTGAGCCCTCAGTTCCAGAAGAGGAAGGCTCGCTGCCCGAAGTAGGCCGCGGCCGCGTTGCCGCCGAGCGGTTCGTAGATGTGCCCGGCGATCGTCCAGAGCAGATCCGACAACGGCCGGAAAAGAAGCAACAGCGCGAAGAGCACCAACGGCGCCCACGGCCGCACCCGCGCGCCGAACGCCCGCGCCTGCGGCGAGAGATAGGGCTCCAGCGCGCCCCAGCCGTCCAGCCCCGGCACCGGCAGAATGTTGATCAGGAACGTCATCATCTGCAGCAGCGCGAGATACGACATCGCGAAGAAGAGGCCGGTCGCCATCGGGATCAGCATCGTCGCCAGGCACAGCGCGGCGCCGACGGCGAGGTTGGTGAGCGGGCCGGCCAGCGAAGTCCACGACGCCGTCGCGCGGTTGCGCAGCGCGCCCCGGTTGATCCACACCGCGCCGCCGGGCAGCGGGATGCCGCCGATCAGCAAGAAGATCAGCGGCAGCACGAAGGACAGGACGGGGTCGGCGTAGCGCCGGACGTCCAGCGAGAGGTACCCCTTGTGAGCGATCTCGTGATCACCGCCGCGGAAGGCGACGAAGGCGTGCCCGAACTCGTGGAGCGTCAGCGAAGCCATCCAGCCGCCCAGCACGAGCAGGACGACGCCGGCGATCAGCATCGGGTCGCGGGGATTCGTGAAGTCACCGTATGCAGCCAGGAAACCACCGGCGACGGCGACGGCGAGGATGCCGAAGAAGATCGGGCTCGGACGCACTGCTGATCTCTGCACCCCACCAGTCTTCCGTATGCCCGGTGTGAAGTCTTCGGCGTGTCCCCTTGCGCACCCGGGCGCGGAGATCCCCCGAACTCGCTACTCGGCTTGACCTGGCCGACCTACACAGGTGTAATCACAGTGATGTCATTCGCTGTCGGAGGGGGCAGCGGGTGTCGTTTCACCACCGCCAGCCTGGGGAGTGCGTAGGAGCGAGGAGGCGGACGTGCGGTTGGAAGCGGACAACAGGGAATGGGGGCACGTCGTGGGTTGGGGAGAGAACCCGGAGCAGCAGCTCGGGGATCTGACCGACCTTTTCGACGTCCCCGAGGAGCAGGACTGGCAGGAGCGCGCCCTGTGCGCGCAGACCGACCCGGAGGCGTTCTTCCCCGAGAAGGGCGGCTCGACCCGCGAGGCCAAGCGGATTTGCCTTGGCTGCGAGGTCAAGGACGACTGTCTCGAGTATGCGCTGGCGCACGACGAGCGCTTCGGCATCTGGGGCGGACTGTCCGAACGGGAACGTCGCAAGCTGAAGAAACGCGCGGTTTAAAGGGGTTTCAGTCCCCCGGTCCACGCGGACCGGGGGCGCGCCCGCTGCCGCGGCCGTCGCTCTCGTGACGGCGAGCGAGTGCTGCGGCCGGTGCCGGCGCGGCGGGACGGGGAGTCCTCGCCGGGGTGGCGCCGGGCACATTCGCCGGACGCGTGCGGCCCGATCCGGTGGCCCCGTGAGGGCAGAAGTGCCGTTCCGGCGGCCGGAAAAATCGGTGCTGTGCCGTGGTTCTCTTTGTGATCTTCGTCTTCTGCCGCGGAATCCGGACGCGGCCGGTTCGCGTGAGCGGCCCGGATCGGGCGTCTTTGCGAAATCCTTCTTGCGCCCGCGGATCGGGCCGGGCTGAGCCAGGACTGGTCCACGCGGTGGGATCCGCCGGGCGTGCGGCGTGGGCCGGTGCCTCCGCGTCGGCGCAGGCCGTAGGGTGACCGCACCCATCGTCCCGTCCGAGCAGGAGCCGTTCTTGCCTCGCACCGTCGTTCCGCCCGCTGTGCGGACGCTGCCCGTTCTGGCCATTGTGGTCTGTCACGACGGCGAAGAATGGCTGCCGCTAGCGCTTTCCGCGTTGCGGCGCAGCACAGTCCGCCCGCGGCACGTGCTCGCCGTGGACACCGGATCTGTCGACCGTACCCCGAAACTGCTCGCCGACGCAGCGCAGCCGGGCGCGGCCGCCGAGGAACCGGTGCTGTCCGGAATTGTCACTCTGCCGAGTGAAACCGGATTCGCGGAGGCGGTCGCGGCGGCCGTAGCGCACGCGGTGGAACGCTGGGGCGATCCGGGAACGTGGCTGTGGGTGCTGCACGACGACTGCGCCCCCGAACCCGACTGTCTCGACCAGCTCCTCCGCGCCGCGGAGGAAAACCCGTCCGCGAAAGTGCTCGGGCCGCTCGGCACCGACTGGACCGATCCGCGGCTGATCGTCGAGGCCGGGCTGTCCACCGACGCCTCCGGGCACCGCCAGCAGATGGCCGCGCCGGACGGCGAACCCAGCGAGGTCCTCGCCGTCCCGAGCGCCGGATCGTTGGTGCGACGGGAACTCTGGGACGCCCTCGACGGCTACGACGAGGACTTCCCGTTGCTGCGCGAGGATCTCGACTTCGGCTGGCGCGCCAACGCGGCCGGCTCGCTCGTGCTCTCGGTCCCCGCGGCACGCGTCCGGCACGCCCGCGCCTTGTCCACCGGACAACGCACCCCGGACGCCGCCGGTCGTCCGCTCGCCGCGCTCAACCGCTCGCACGGCTTACGCGTCTTTCTCGTGAACTGCTCGACCCCGTCGTTCTGGTTCGGGCTCGTCCGGCTGCCGGTCATGCTGGTGCTGCGCGCGCTCGTGTTCTTCCTGCTGCGCCGCACCACCGAAGCCAGCGCGGAGCTGTCCGCGCTCGGATACCTGTGCGGGGGCAAGGGAAATCTCCGTGCCGCCCGGGCACGGCGACGCGATCAGCCGCGGCCCGGCACCGTACGCGGGCTTTTCACCAGCCGGATCACGAGGCTGCGCAACGCAATCAGCGCCGGAGTGGTCGGGCTTGTCCGGCGCGGAGTGCAGAGCGATGTCGCGCTGGGGACGGTGCCGGAGAGCGTCGAGCAGGAGTCCGCGTGGATCCCGCCGGAGGCGCTCGCCGCGTCCGGCGCGCGTCCGGTCGGTCCGGACGCGTTGCCCGCCGGTGCGCTGCGCGGCCTGAACACTCGCGGCCGGGGGCTGCGCCGGCCGGGCACGGTAGTCGCGGTCACGCTGCCGGAAGCACCGGTGTCCGAAGAGGACACTGCGGACACTGAACCGGCCGAGGAGATCGCGACCCACCCGTCGCCGTCGCCGCGTCCGGAACCGGCCGCACCGGAACCGGATCTGGTGTTCGTGGAGGTCAACCGGCGTCGCGTGCTCGCCGCGACCGTCTTCGCGCCGCCGGTGGTGCTCGTCGTTCTGCTCACCGCGCTCGCGCTGGTGCTCAACCGCGGACGGCTCGGCCTGGACCTGTGGGGCGGCCAGCTGCTGCCGGTCGGCGGACTCGGCGAGATCTGGTCGACGTACCTGTCGCCGTGGCACTCGGTCGCCGGCGGCACCGGCGCGCCCGCCCCCGCGACGCTCCCGGTGCTCGGGACGCTCGGCGCGATCTTCGCTCCGATCGGCGGCCCGGCCGCGCTCGTGGCGATCCTGCTCATCGGCGACCTCCCTCTCGCCGCGCTCAGTGCCTACGTCGCCACCCGCAAGCTCGCCGTGCGCCGCTGGGTGCGCGCCGCCGTCGCCGCGACGTACGCCTTGCTGCCCGCCGCCACCGCCTCTGTCGCGCAGGGACGGCTCGACGTGGTTGTGGTGCACCTCGTGCTGCCGCTCGTGATCGCGGGGATTGTCCGGCTGCTGACCCGGCCGGGCACGCGTTGGCTGCACGTCTCGGCGCTGTCCGCGTTCGGGGTCGCGCTGCTTGGCGCTTTCTCCCCGCTCGCGCACGGGCTCGCACTCGTCGGGCTGCTGGTCGGGTTCGTGGTGCTGCCCGCTCCGTCCGGGCTGGCTCGACGGGTCGCGTCCGTTGGGATCGTGGTGTTGTTGCCACTGGTCCTGCTGCTGCCATGGCCGACGGTCTTGTTGCGGCATCCGGAACTGCTGCTGCAAGGTCTCGGCGGTCCGGCCGCGCCTGCCACTGCCACTGACCTCGCCGGGCTCACTCCCGGTGGGCCGGGTGCGTGGCCGATCGGGGTCGTGGTGCTCGCGGCGACGCTCGTCGCGCTCGTGGTTCGGCCGCGGAAGCAGGTCGTCGGCGGGCTGGCGCTGGCGGTGCTCGGTCTTGTTGGCGTGGTCTTGGTTCGGCAGGTGCAGTTGACGCCGATGCAAGGCGGGGCGCCCGCGTCGGGGTATGCCGGGGTGCCGTTGCTGGTGGTCGGGGCCGGGTTGCTGTGGGCGGTGCTGGCCACTTGGCAGCGTGGCGGTTCAGCGGTGCCTGCGGCGTGGTTGCCGAAGGTGCTGGCGGTTGCTGGGGTTGTGGTGGTGGCTGCGTTGGCTGTTGGCGCGGTTGCTGCTGGGTCTGAGGGGTCGTTGACTGCGCGGGCGCGTCCGCAGTTGGCGCCTGAGGTGGCGGCGGATGTCGCTGCTACTGGGCGGGCGGTGCTTGACGTCAGTGCCGGGCAGGTGCGGCAGACCGGGGGGCGGCTGGCGCTTTTTGGTGATGATGAGCTTGCTCCGGTCAAGGGGACGCCGGAGCGGCTGGCTGAGTGGCGGCGTGGGCTCGGGCAGGGGGATGTCGCGGCGCTGAAGCGGGTTTTCGCGGCTGCTGCGGCGTCTGGGGTTCAGTACGTGGTGTTGCCGGTGGGGACGGATGCACGGGCGTTCGCGGCTGCGGCCAGTGATCTCGCTGCGGTGGCGGCTCCGACGTCGGATGGGCGGCCTACGTTGCGGTTGCTGCCCAAGGCCGGGGAGGTGGCGTTGATTTCGCCGGAGCTGGCCAAGCTGGCGGTCACCGGCGGGGGTGCGCCGGGGACGAATCCGGGGGTTTCGCCGGTCGCGGCACGGTTGCCGGATGTGCGGGTGCGTGCGTCGGAGGGGCCGACTGGGCGGTTGCTGGTGCTGGCGGCGGAGCAGGAGGCTGGGTGGCAGGCGAGCGTGAACGGGAAGGCTGTGCCGATCGTGCCCGCTTGGGGGCATCAGGTGGCGGTTTCGGTGCCGCCGCAGCCGTCGGAGGTGTCGGTGACGTTTCCGGGGACTGAGCGGGGGTTGTTGCTGTTGGTGCAGTTGGCGGCGGTGTTGTTCACGGCGTTGACTGCGATCCCGTCTCGGCGGCGGGTGGGGTGACTGCTCGTCGCCTGGCGGCGACATTGCATCCGGTGAGTGGGGGGCACCCCGAAGCTGATTGTGCTGACGGTTCGGGGGTGCTTGTCAAGGCGGGAAAGATGCCTTGACAAG